>JAZFQW010000479.1:0-2030 GCA_036445335.1 Alphaproteobacteria bacterium
GTCGCGCCCGGGCGGCCCGCCCGCGGCGTCGAACGCCTCGACCGTAGCGTTGCTACGCTCTTCGGCCTTCTCCTGGCGGCTCGGACCGCCCGGACGCGACGCAGGCCGCAGCCAGTGTGAGAAGCGCGGGCTAGAGGCAAATTCCCCGCTCTCGGTAAACCAATTTTTAATCATTGTATAAACATATCTTTATATATGACTTCCTTTTTTCACGTGGGGTTGATAGACATTCGCCGGACGCAGGCACGGAACCCGTCGGTCGGCGGCAATGCGAGGGCGGAAGTGGCCATGGACCAGTTGCTGCAGGGCCTACGGGCGGCGGCCGAACCGACCCGATTGCGCATTCTGGCGCTCTGCGCCCACGGCGAATTGTCGGTCAGCGATCTCACGCAGATCCTCGGGCAGAGCCAGCCGCGCGTGTCGCGGCACTTGAAGCTGATGTGCGATGCCGGCCTGTTGGATCGGTTTCGCGAGGGAACCTATGCGTACTTTCGTCTGTCCGAACGCGTCGCGTGCGCCCATCTGTCGCAGACGCTGGTCGAACTGATCCCGGCCGACGACCCGACATTGGCGCTCGACCTGGAACGCCTGGAGGCGATCAAACGGCACCGCGCGCTGCAGGCGGCGGCCTATTTCAACGACAACGCCGCCCGTTGGGACGAGATCCGCGCTCTGCACATCGCCGACAGCGAGGTCGAACGCGCGCTGGCCGACTTGCTGCCGGCCGGCCCGATCGACGATCTGCTCGACCTGGGAACCGGTACCGGGCGGATGATTGCGGTGCTTGCCGCACGCGCCCGACGGTCGGTCGGCATCGACTTTTCGCGTGAGATGCTGGCGGTGGCACGCGCCAACCTGGAACGGGCGGGGGTGCGCAACTGGCAAGTGCGGCAAGGCGACGTGTACCAACTCCCCCTGCCCGGCGCGTCCTTCGACGTCGCGGTGATCCATCAGGTGCTGCACTATTTGGAGGACCCCGCCGACGCGCTGGCCGAGGCGGCGCGCGTGTTGCGCCCGGGCGGCCGCCTGCTGATCGCCGATTTCGCGCCGCACCGGGTCGACAGCCTGCGCGGCCAGCACGCGCACCGCTGGCTCGGCTTCAACGACCGCCAGGTGATGGACTGGCTGGACGCGGCCGGCTTCGTCGGCGACGCGCCGATTCACCTGCCGGGCAAGCCGCTGACCGTGACTGTCTGGTCCGCCGACCGGCCGCCGGCCGCGGCCGGTCGCGCGGCGGTTCCCGGCCACCTTGCGGGAGAGCCGACATGATGACCGCAGCGCAGGCCGGCGAACGGCTCCTGGACCACCACCTCCGGTCAGTCGGACTGCCTGACGCGCCGCAGCCGACCGTCAGTTTCGAGTTCTTCCCGCCGAAATCGGCGAGGATGGAGCAGACGCTTTGGCAGTCGATCGACCAGTTGGCGCGGCTCAATCCCGACTTCGTGTCGGTGACCCACGGCGCCGGCGGTTCCGGCGGCGGCCGCACCTTCGAGATCATCACCCGGATCCACCGCGACACGCCGTTGACTGCGGCCGCCCACCTGACCTGCGTCGGCCTGAGCCGCGGCGAGGCGGACGATCTCGCGCGCGCCTATTGGCGCGCCGGCATCCGCCGCATCGTCGCATTGCGCGGCGATCTGCCCGACCTCGTCGGCCGCGACCGCCCGGATCCGCGCGGCTACGGCTACGCCGCCGATCTGGTGGCCGGACTGATGCGGGTCGCCGATTTCGATATCAGCGTCGCCGCGTATCCCGAGGTCCATCCCGAAGCCCCTGGCGCCGACTTCGACCTCGACACCCTGAAGCGCAAGATCGACGCCGGGGCGGCACGCGCGATCACCCAGTTCTTCTTCGACAACGACACGTTTCTGCGCTTTCGCGACCGCGCCCAGGCGGCCGGGATCGCCGCGCCGATCGTGCCCGGCATCCTGCCGATCACCAATTTCTCGCGCACGGTGGAGTTCGCGCGCAAGTGCGGCGCCGGTGTGCCGGACTGGTTGGCCGGACTGTTCGAGGATCTCGACGACGAC
>JAZFQW010000480.1:0-4351 GCA_036445335.1 Alphaproteobacteria bacterium
GCTGGTTTCATCGTCCACCGATATTTGTGATCTCCACTCGCCGATTGACACCGCCTTCCGGACTACCCGGATCGATCAGGCGCGCCTCGCCCCAGCCGACATCCTGAAGCCGGCCCGGTTCGACCTCGACGATGGTGATGATGTACTCGCGCACCGCCCGCGCCCGCCGCTCGGACAACAGCAGGTTGAACTCGTCCGAGCCGACGGTATCAGTATGACCGGCAATCAGGAAACGGTAACCCGACAGCTCCGTCGACGCCAGCGCCGCGGCCAGTTCCGCCAGGACTTGCTTGGCATCGTCGGTCAGGCGGGCGGACCCGAATTCGAACCTGACGTGGATATTGATCGACGGGCGGGCGAGCAGCCCGCGTGTCGTGCTGTCCGCCCCAAGGCTGCGAGTGCGCGGCGAGAGCGCCTCGATGAAGTCGGCCGCCGTCGGCTCGGTCATCACGGTCGGCTGACCGTCCTGCGCGCGCGCCGCGAGCACGGGCAGCAACAGCAAAACAGCCGCCAGAGTCAATCCGCAAATTCGTTGTCGTCGCATGGCCTACCCCCCAACTGATAGGGCCCCCAAACACCGATGCCCATGCCATTCAATCTTGCCTCGGGACCGTCCGTACCTGACGGTCAGGCCGCGTCAACCCATAATCATTGATGAACCTATCGGCGGTGTCCACCGTCACGGCGATCCTTCGGTCGTGATGCGGACGTAATCCCAGACCATTGGCCGATCGACCCCCCGGCGCACGAGGTCCGCCAGCCGGTCGCGCAGCGCCCGCAGATAGTCGGCGGCGGGTTCGACCTCAGGTCGCATCCCGGCGTTCAGGCTCGCCCGCATCGACGTTACGACGAACGCTTCCTCGCCGTAACGCGGTATGATCATGAGGGTGAAACCGGCGGGCTGCCGGTCATCGCCCAAGACCAGGCTCTCGCCGGCCGCGACATGACGGTCGGTATGACGGTCGGTATGGCGCGACGGCAGCACGTGGACGACGTAACCGTCGACGTCGTAGAAGTCGACATACAGGTAGCCGTCGAACAGGCTGGTGGCGGTCGCCTCGGCGATGACGACCTCGCCGGGGTGGTATATCGCCGACGGATGGTTGAGGATGAGCGTCGGCCGACCATCCGGCCGGCAACGGTCCTCGCTATCCGCCCCGCCCATATCGGCCGCGTGGCGGCAAAGATCGGCCAGGGACTCCAGGACCCTGTCGACACCCTGACCGCCGAACCCAGGGGCGGTCGCGACGTCCACCGTCCGGTAGATCGCCCGAAGACGGAGTATCCCAGGCACGCGCCGTAGCCAGGTCGGGCGCCGGCGCGATGGCTGCCGGCGCGATGGCGTCTGGCGGCCGATCGGGCGGCCGACGAGGGTCACCGGTCACTTGCGCACCGGCGAATGCCGTCAACAGAATTGCCGATGCCGTGCCGATGAGTGATCGTCGTCGCATTGTCAGCCTTCTGGTTGTTCAGCGTCCCAACGGTTGCGCCGGCGCCGCCGGGCGGTGCGCCGCAATCCACCCGGCCGGCGGCCCCAGCACGACGAACGGTAAGTGACGTCGACACCGCCGGCGGTGCCCGCGGTCACACGGCCGGCCCCGGCCTGCCGCGGTCCTAGCCGGCACTTCTCCCTCTGGCCGCGGCCTGCGTCGCGTCCGGGCGGTCCGAGCCGCCAGGAGAAGGCCGAAGAGCGTAGCAACGCTACGGTCGAGGCCTTCGACGCAGCGGACGGGCCGCCCGGGCGCGACCCTGAGGGCGGCGCCGTCGCGCCGACCGTGGCCAGTGTGAGAAGTGCGGGATTGCGCGGATATGCCGGGCGCGAGAACCCCCAATCGATGAACGGTTCCGGATCGCGGGATAGTGGCGGTGGACCAAGCCGATCGCCGGCGGCGCCCGCTGGTCGATCGCCGGGAATGGCGGCGCGTCCGCAGCGTTTGCACGGTCGCGCCGGCCGGCGCAGCCGTCAGATCGCCTCCCGCGATGTGATGAAGACGTAGTTGGCGAGCACCGGCTGCGCGAGGCCCCGTCTGGCAAGTGCCGTCAGGCCCTCGCTCAGCGCCTGCAGATAGGCCGACGCGTCCTCGACCTGCCCCCGCGGACTGGCGAACAACGGTGCCGGCGCCGAAATCGCCAGGATCATGTCCGTGCCGAACGGCGGCGTGATGACGTATTGCTGTCCCCCGACCGTCACCTGCTGGCCCGCCGACACGCGGTTGTTCGGCGATTCCGGAATCGGGAACAGGTGGACGACCGTGCCGTCCCGGATGATGAAATCGACATACAGATAGCCGTCGTAAAGGCCCGTCGCGTTGGCTCGCACCACCAGGCTGTCGCCGCGGTTATAGACGAGGGACGGATTGTTCGGCAGCAGTTCCGGACGGCCGGGTTGGCTGGGATCGATGCTGGCCTGGGTCTCGAGTACGTTGATGGCCGTGCAGAACGGCCATGGGTGGATCCTGACCGTATTGTCCATCACGGCGCTGATGCCGTAGATCGACGTCAGCGCCGTGGTCAGCCGTCGCGCGGCGTCCGCGCCTGACAGGTAGCCGCTCAGCATTACCTCCAGATTGTCCGTCAGCGTTGCGGACACGGGGCATTGGAAACCGCCCAGAATCTGGTCGATCTCGGCGCGCACCAGCGCCAAGTCGGGCGGGCGGGCAGTGGCCACCTGGGACCCGTCTGGCGGCTGGAGGGTGCCAGGGCTCGCGCTTCCCCCTGGCGTCAGGTCGCCGCCGGGCGACGGGCCCACGCCCGGCGTGACGGTCCCGCCAAGCGTCTGGCCTCCGCCCGCCGTCATGTCGCCGCCGGGTGTCAGGTTGCCGCTCGGCGGGAGCAAGCCGCCGGGCGCCAGATTGCCGCTCGGTGTCGGGTCACCCCCGGCCACTTGCCCGCCACCAGGTGTCGGGACGAGGCCGGCCACCTGTCCGCCACCGGGTGTCAGGTCGCCGCCGGCCACCTGTCCGCCGCCGGGCGTCTGTCCGCCGCCATCCGTCACGGCGTCCTCGCCGCCCTGCAAAATGAAGTAGCCGCCGATTCCCGCCGCGACCACGACCACTGCAGCGACCACCCCGGAGATGAGCCCGACCGACGAGCGGCGCTGCGGCGGCGGCGCGACCACGGATGTCTGTGCGCGTCGCGACTGCGCCGTCGGCGCGGCGGTGCGGAATCCGACGCCGCCCGCCTCCGGCGACAACAGCTCCGCCATGGATTGCGGCCGGTCGTCGGGTTCCGGCTGCAGCATGGCCTCTAGATCGTCGCGCAGTTCCTTGGGCACCTCGCTCAGATCGGGCACCGATCTGCGCGCCTCGATCACCGACAGATGGGTCTTGCCCATATCGAGCGGGCGGCCGATCGCCGCGGCCGCCAGCACCAGCGCGACGCTGTAGATGTCCGACCGCGCGTCGATATTGCCGCCATACATGCCCAACTGCTCGGGCGAGGCGTACGGATACTTGCCGGCGAACTCGTCGCCGATCACCGTCCGGATCTCCGGGTCGGCCAGCTTGGCGATCCCGAAATCGATGATCTTGGCCTGGTCGAGGCGGCCGTCCGGCAGGATGACGTTGTCGGGCGACATGTCGCGGTGGATGACGCCCTGTTCGTGCGCGGCGCCCAGCCCCATGGCCAGGCGGTCACGAAGCAGGCGGATCTCTTCGAGCGACAGAGGACCGTCATTGAGGCGGTCCGACAACGACGGCCCGTCGACGAACTCCATCACCAGGTACAGGCGCTCTTCCTCGTCGCAGACCACGCCGTCATAACCGACGACCGCCTCGTTGCGCACGTTGCGCAGCACCGCCGCCTCGCGCGTGAACAGGTCGATGACCTTTTGGTCCTTCGCCAGTTCGGGCAGCATGATCTTGATGGCGTGGCGGGTGCCCAGCTTGGCGTGGGTTGCGCTGTAGATCTCCCCCATGCCGCCGCGCGCCAGCAACGACTCGATCCGATAGGTGTGGCTCAACAGCATGCCGGGCCCGACGATGGTGTCGCGGTCACTTGGCGCCGCCGCCGGTGCGTCGATGACCATGCGGGTGGCGTCCTCCGGCTCGTCGGGCGCGGCGAAGTCCAGCCCCTCCTCCAGTCTGCGTTTATCCACCACGAAGTTTGGCAAGCCCTTGGCTGTGACGACAATGCCCTGTCCGGCGATCGCCGCGGGTCACGCCGGCAATACTGCGCGGCAGCGCCGACGGACACAAAAGAAATCTGCGATAACGGCCTGACATGGAACCGGAAGTTAGCACAAGTCGACGCCGAATTGCTTGCGCAACATCACTTCCGCCGACACCCGCGCCGGTTGCCTCGTCGCTGTGTCATGGCGCGGTGAACGCCCCGGTCGGGCCGGTCTTCACGA
>JAZFQW010000481.1:0-6572 GCA_036445335.1 Alphaproteobacteria bacterium
AGGCCCTCCTCGCCGAACAGATGACCTGTTACCCATGTCGCCGGTCTATTCTGTTACCAATGTAGCCGGTTTGGACCGAACTCGTCCTCTCCCCTGGCGGGAGAGGAAGGGGCCCGCGGCAACGCCGTGGGAAGGTGAGGGGGCTTGCGCCGCCGTATCTGGCGTCTCGAGTTTCCGAGCGGCGATAGCGTACGGCGCACGCGCCACCGATTCACCGACCCGACCCGTCCTAGAGCCCCGGGGTGTCGGCGGGTTGGGTGCCGCCGGGCGGCCCGAGCGGGCCGTCGCCGGCCTCGCGGTGGCGGGCGAGCGACCAGTGCACCGACGGAAAGGCGATGTCGTCCCACGGGATGTCGGCCCAACGGAACAGCCTGACGTCCTCCGATTCCGGCCCCGGCGCCACCTCAGCGGCGATCAGCCGCGCCCGGTAGATGAGCTGGACCTGGCTGATCCGCGGGATGCTGTAGACCGCCAGCAGTCCGTCCAGCGCCAGGCGTGCCCGCGCCTCCTCCCAGGCCTCGCGCAGCGCGCCCTGCTCGGTCGTCTCGTTCAGCTCCAGATAGCCGGCCGGCAGCGTCCAGAACCCCTTGCGCGGCTCGATGGCGCGCCGGCACAGCAGGATCCGGTCCTGCCACAGCGCCACCGAGCCGACCACGACCTTCGGGTTTTCATAGGCGACGTAGCCGCAATCAGGACACAGCAGCCGGATGCGGTCGTCGCCTTCGGGCACCGCGCGGACCGACGGCCCGGCGGGCTTGCGCGCTTCGGTCATGGCGCATTAGGACCGCCGCCCGCGCACCGCCGCAAGGGAAAACCTCGGCGGCGCCACGCCCCGGCGCACGTCACGGCACTGCTGGAGGGAAGGCTTGTTTAGGCGGAGATGTCGAGCAATTGGCCGCGGCTCGGCGCGGCGTCGTCATGCGACTCGCTTTGGTCGCCGCCGAGGGCGCCGGCGTCCTGCGCGGCCGGGACGGCCTGGGGGGTCTGGATGGTCGTATTTGTCTTGGCCGCCGCCGCGGTCAGCGGTGCCGCCGAGGCGCCGTGCGCCTGCGCCGCCTGCGGCTGGGTAAGGCTCGACAGGGCCTGGAACAATGCGGACGACGGCGATACCTGCATGGCGATCCCTCTGGCCGAAGACACCCCGAGCCGGTCAAACCGGCGTTCGGGCGCTGACCATAGTATCGGCGACACCGGCTTAAGGATTCGTTAGCGCCGGCGGATCGGGGCTATTCGCCGAACGCCACGCGCCAGACCGTGCCGCCGGTGTCGTCGGCGATCAGCAGGGCGCCGTCGGCCGCCACCGCCAGCCCGGTCGGGCGGCCCCAGACCTGGGCCCGACGCTCGCCGCCGGTCCAGAAGCCGCTGGCGAATATCTCGTACCAGCCGAGCGGACGACCCTGCTCGAACGGCACGCGCACGACCATGTAGCCGGTCGGGTCGGACCGGTTCCACGAGCCGCGCAGCGCCACGAAGGCGTCGCCGCGGACCGACTCGGGGAACATCTCGCCGTCGTAGAACACCAGACCGATCGGTGCCGAATGGCTCTCGAACAGCACGTCCGGTTCGGTGGTCAAGTCCACCAGGTCGGGCCGGCGGTCGGCGAAACCGGGCTGCGGATTCGGACCGATATAGGCGTACGGCCAGCCGTAGAACCGGCCATCGCCGACCCAGGTGAGATAGTCGGGGACCAGCCGGTCGCCCAGCCCGTCACGCTCGTTGACCACGGCGTACAGGTCGTCGCTGCCCGGGCGGAAGTCGATGCCGACCGGGTTGCGCAGCCCGGCGGCGAAGGTGCGCCGCGCCGTCGCCCGTCCGTCCTTGTCCAGCGCGAACTCCTGCACCGAAGCGCGCGGCGGCGCCTCCTCGTCCAGGTTGCCGCGCGAACCAACGCCGACATAGAACCGGTCGCCGTCGGGATGAAACACCAGGCTGCGACTCCAGTGGCCGCGCGACCCGCCCAGCGCGCCGACCGCCGTCACCGGCTCGGCGTCGCCGGCCGCGGCGGAAGCGCCCGGACGATAGGGCAGCCGCCAGACCGCCCGCAGGTCGGCGACGTAGAGCCAGTCGCCGCGCAGCGCCATGCCGTAGGGCGCCGACAGGCCGTCGGCGAACAGCGTCACCGTCTCGGCGCGGCCATCGCCGTCGTCGTCGCGCAGCAGCGTGATCCGACCGGCGCGCGGTTCCGACAGCAACACGTCGCCGTTGGGCAGGACCTCGAACTCGCGCGGGTGCGCCAGGCCCACCGCGAACGGCGCGGCGCTGTATCCCTCGGGCACTACCAGGGCGGTGTCGTTGGGGCGGGCGACGATTTCGGGGCCGTTGGCGACGCTTTCGGAGACGTAGGGCGGCGGAAGGTCGGCCGGCCGGACCTCAAGCCGCCGCCCCGGCGGTTGGTCGACGGCGACGGCGGCCCCAACCGTCGCGGCAAGCGCCAGCGCGACGACGGGCAGGCCCACGATCAGGCGGTCGTACATGACCCGATCCTACACCCCGGGGCCCGGACGCCACAATCGCCCCGACTAGCCGGCATTCATTTGGCGAGATTTTGCCGAATTGTTTCACCGCCGTTAACCATGCATTAAGGTTAACGGGCTAGCTTGGCGCGAGTACGGTTCATAACCTACACCGTAGTGATCCTGGTGCGCGCCGCCGGTGCCGTCGAGGTGTCTAGTCCACCTCGCAGACGTCACCGGCGGCGTTGCGTCGGCCGCCGCGACCCGAATTCGGCCGCGCCTTCCCCATCCGCCATCGAGCCCCGGGGATTTCGGCCTACTAGCCCGCACTTTTCACACCGGCCACGGTCGGCGCGGCGCTGTCGCGCCGACCGTGGCCGGTGTGAAAAGTGCGGGCTAGCGCCTGAGCGCGGCGACGCCGGGCAGGTCCTTGCCCTCCAGCCACTCCAGGAACGCGCCGCCGGCGGTCGAGACATAGCTGAAGGCGTCGAGGACGCCGGCGCGGGCGAGCGCCGCCACGGTATCGCCGCCGCCGGCGACCGTCAGCGCAGTCCCGTCGCGGGTCAGCGCGGCGGCATGCCGGGCCAGCGTGTTGGTCCCCGCATCGAACGGCGCGACCTCGAACGCGCCCAGCGGGCCGTTCCACACCACGGTGCGGCAGGCCGACATCCGGTCCTTCAGCAGCGCCACGCTGGCCGGTCCGACGTCGAGCATCAGGCCGTCCTCGGGCACCGAATTGACGTCGATCGTATGCGCCTCAGCCCCTTCCTTGAACTCGGTCGCGACGACCGCGTCGGTGGGCAGCAGCAGCTCGCAGCCGGCATCCAGCGCCTTGCCGGCGATCTCCAGCGCGGCGTCCGCCATATCGCGCTCGCACAGGCTGGCGCCGACCGCCTTGCCGGCGGAAAACAGGAAGGTGTTCGCCATGCCGCCGCCGAGCGCCAGCAAGTCGACCTTGGTGACGAGGTTGCCCAGCAGCTCGATCTTGGTGGAGATCTTGGCGCCGCCGACGACCGCCATCACCGGCCGCTTGGGGTTGTCGAGCGCCCGGCCCAGCGCCTGCAGCTCCGCGTGCATCAGCCGGCCGGCCGCCGCCGGCAGCAGGCGGGCGATCGCCTCGGTCGAGGCGTGCGCGCGGTGAGCGGTGGAAAACGCGTCGTTGACGTAGACGTCGCCGAGCGCCGCCAGCGAGGCGGCGAAATCGCGGTCGTTCCGTTCCTCGCCGGGGTGGTATCTGAGGTTCTCCAGCAGCAGTACGCCGCCCGGTTCGAGCGCGGCGACCGCCTGCTCCGCCGCCGCGCCGATGCAGTCCTCGGCGAAGGCGACGATGCGGCCGCCGAGCGCCGCCGACAGCGCCGGCACCACCGGCCGCAGCGAATAGGCCGTATCGACCCGGCCCTTGGGCCGGCCGAGATGGGACAGCACGACCACCCGGGCGCCCTTGTCGGCCAGCTCGGTCAGCGTCGGCGCCAGCCGCTCCAGCCGGGTGGCGTCGGTCACCGCGCCGTCCTTCATGGGCACGTTCAGATCGCCGCGCACCAAGACGATTCGGCCGGCGGCGTCGATGTCGTCGAGAGTATCGAACCTGGTCATCGGGCAATCCTCAGGTGATAGTCTCGGCGAACCTAGCCTGCACTTCTCACACTGGCCACGAATACCGCCGCCCTGACAGCGAGTCGGCGCTCCGGTATGCTTGAACCCGCACATCTCACACTGGCCACGGTCGGCGCGGCAGCGCCGACCGTGGCCAGTGTGAGATGTGCGGGTTAACCTCCGGCGATGCCAACCGAACGGCCACCCATGGCAAAGAGCGGACGGCGGCGTGCCTCCGAGCACGGTCAACACCATCACGGGTCCGGCGACGAGCGCCGGGTCTTCGCCGCCATGCTGCTGACCGGCGGCTTCATGGTCGTGGAGCTGGTCGGCGGAATCGTCGCCGGATCGCTGGCGCTGATCGCCGACGCCGGCCACATGATGGCCGACGCCGCCGCGCTGGCGCTCGCCTGGTTCGCCTTCCGACTGGCGCGCAGACCGGCGGACCGACGGCGGTCTTACGGCTATGGCCGGTTCCAGGTGCTGGTGGCGTTCGCCAACGGCCTGACGCTGATCGCCCTCGCGGTGTGGATCGTCGCCGAGGCAATCGGCCGCCTGGTTGAGCCGGTCGCCGTGCGCGGCGGGGTGATGATGGGCGTGGCCGTCGCGGGCCTGCTGGTCAACGTGGTGGCGTTCGCGGTGCTGCACGGCGGCAACCGGGAGAACCTGAACATGCGCGGCGCCACCCTGCACGTGATGGGCGACCTGCTGGGATCGGCCGCGGCGATCGTCGCGGCGCTGGTCATCCTGACCACCGGTTGGACGCCGATCGATCCGCTGCTGTCGGTCCTGGTCGCCCTGTTGATCGTGCGCAGCGCCTGGTTCCTGGTCCGCGCCTCGGGCCACATCCTGCTGGAGGGCGCGCCGGCGGAGATCGACCTGGAGGATCTGAAGACCAGCCTGCCGGCCGCCGTGCCGGGGGTCGAGGACGTCCACCACCTGCACGCCTGGTCGCTGACCCAGGACCGACCGCTGGTCACCCTGCACGCGCGCATCGTCGGCCACGCCGATCCCGACGACGCGCTGCGGCGGATCCACAGCTTCCTGGCGGAGGAGTACGGCGTCGGTCACGCCACCGTCCAGTTGGAGACCGGCGCGTGCGCCGACGGCCCGGCGGCGCCAAAGCCATAGGAGCCCGCACCGCCGCGCCGGCGTCTGCTATGATGGCGATCGCACCGCGACTGGAGGGACCGCATGGTCACGCCGGTGGACCGCTTGGCCTATGCCGCCGCGCAGACGGCGCGCGTCGGCTGCTATTTCGGCCAGTATTTCGTATCCGCCCGCCTGTCGCGCGGCGCCCTGCCGCGCGCGACGGTGACCGGCCCGACGCCGAGCACCGAGCAGGTGCTGGCGGAACTGCGCGCGCTGATGGGGCGCGACTGGCGCAATATCGCGGCCGGCCTATACCGCATGCCGCATGACTTAGTGGAACCGCCAGGCAGAGTGCTGGCCAACACCCGCGCCTATTTCCGCGATCTGCGGTCGATCAATGCGCGGCGGCGCAGCAGGGACGGCTCGGAGGTGCTGCGCTCGCCGCCCTCGGGCACACCCAAGCTGCCGCGCTATTACCTGCAGAACTTCCACTACCAGACCGACGGCTACCTGTCGGACCACTCCGCGCGGCTGTACGATCATCAGGTCGAGGTGCTGTTCGGCGGCGGCGCCGACGCCATGCGCCGGCAGGCGCTGGTGCCGATCCACCACTATCTGCACGCACGCGACGCGGCGGACTGCCGCCTGCTGGACCTGGCGTGCGGCACCGGCCAGTTCCTGACCCATGTCCGCGACAACCATCCGCGCCTCGACATCACCGCGCTGGACCTGTCAAGGCCCTACCTGGCGGAGACACGGCGGCGGCTGCGGCGGGTCGGCGGGCCGTTGCGCCCGGCGCGGCGGCGCCAGCGCGGCGCCTTGCGCACCGTTCAGGCGGCGGCCGAGGCGATCCCCCTGCCCGACGCCACCATCGACCTGGTGACCTGCATGTTCCTGTTCCACGAGCTGCCGAACGCGGTGCGCCGGCGGGTGGCGGCGGAGGCGGCTCGGGTGCTGAAGCCCGGCGGCCGGCTGATCTTCATCGACAGCGTCCAGCGCGGCGACCGGCCCGATCTGGAGGGGCTGCTGGAGTATTTTCCGCATGCCTTCTACGAGCCCTATTACGCCGATTATATCGGCTGCGACCTGGCCGCGCTGTTCACCGACGCCGGGTTGACGCCGTGCGCGGCCGACCAGTTCTTCATGTCGAAGATGCTGGTGTTAGAGAAGAGCTAGCCCGCACTTCTCGTACTGGCCACGGTCTGCGTCGCGTCCGGGCGGCCCGAGCCGCCAGGAGAAGGCCGAAGAGCGTAGCAACGCTACGGTCGAGGCCTTCGACGCCGCGGGCGGGCCGCCCGGGCGCGACCCGCAGGGCGGCGCTGTCGCGCCGACAGGGTGCGTCACGCCGCTTGCCCGATGCGCCGCATCGCGCCGCGCGGGTTTCCTGCCCTGTCGGCGGGACAGCACCGCGCACACCGTGGCCAGTATGAGAAA
>JAZFQW010000482.1:0-2257 GCA_036445335.1 Alphaproteobacteria bacterium
ATAGCGGATCTTGCGCCCCTCCTCGGTGCGTATCGGGATGTTCTGCAGGTTGGGGTCGTTCGACGACATCCGCCCGGTGTTGGTGGCGGCCAGGCTGTACGAGGTGTGGACGCGGCCGGTGCGCGGATTGATCTGGCCGACCAGGGCGTCGGTGTAGGTGCCCTTTAGCTTCGACAGCTGGCGCCAGTCCAGCACCTTGGCGGCTATCTCGTGGCCCTGGGCGGCGAGCGGCTCCAGCACGTCGGAATGGGTCGAATAGGCCCCGGTCTTGCCCTTCCGGCCGGCCTCCAGCCCCATCTCGTCGAACAGCACTTCGCCCAGTTGCTTGGGCGAGCCGACGTTGAAGGGGTGGCCGGCGAGAGTGTGGATCTGCGTCTCCAGGGTGGCGAGGCGCTCGGCGAACTCCGCCGAGAGACGCTCCAGCACGGCGCCGTCGACCTTGATGCCGGCCAGCTCCATTTCGCCGACGACCCGGGCGAGCGGCCGCTCGATGGTCTCGTACACCGTGGTCATGCGCTCGGGCGCCAGCCGCCGCTTGAGCGCCCGGTGCAGCCGCAACGTGATGTCGGCGTCCTCGGCGGCATAGCCGACCGCCTTGTCGAGCGGCACCCGGTCGAAGGTCACCTGGTTCCTGCCCTTGCCGGTGACCTCGCTGTACTTGACCGTGGTGTGGCCGAGATGCAGCTCGGCCAGCTCGTCCATGCCGTGGCCGTGGGCGCCGCCGTCCAGCACGTACGAGATCAGCATGGTGTCGTCGACCGGGCCGACGCGGATGCCGTGGCGCGCCAGGATCTGGTAGTCGTACTTTATGTTCTGGCCGATCTTCAGGACCGAGGGGTCCTCCAGCATCGGCTTGAGGATGGCGACGGCGCGCTGTAGCGCGATCTGCGGCGGCGGGCCGTCGGCGGCGTCCAGCGCCAGGGTGCCGTCGCCCGACGCGCCGGTGTGGCCGACGGGCACGTAGCAGCCATTGCCCGGCGCGGTCGACAGCGAGATGCCGACCAGCGCGGCGGCGGCGGCGTCCAGCGAGGTGGTCTCGGTGTCCACCGCCACGGCGCCGGCCTCGACCGCGCGGTCGACCCAGGCCTGCAACGCCGCCTCGTCCTGCACCAGCTCATAGCTGACCTCGTCCGGCGCCGCCTCCGCCGGGCTGCCGCTGTCCGGCGCCGGCGTCGCGGCGCCGTCCATCTGGCCCTCGATCCGCGCCGACATGGTCCTGAAGCCCTGCTGGCGCGCGAAGTCGAGCAGCTTCTGGCGGTCGAACTCATGCACTTCGAGCTGGTCGAGCGAGAGCGGCACGTCGACATGGTCTTCGAGCCGCACCAGCTTGCGCGAGATCCGCGCCAACTCGGCATTGTCGATCAGCGCCTGGCGCCGCTTGGGCTGCTTGATCTCGCCGGCGCGCTGCAGCAGGCTGTCCAGATCGCCGTATTCGTTGATCAGCAGGGCGGCGGTCTTCACCCCAATGCCCGGTACGCCGGGCACGTTGTCGACGGCGTCGCCGGCCAGCGCCTGCACGTCGACCACCTTCTCCGGCTTGACACCGAACTTCTCCGCCACCTCGGGCTCGCCGATATCCTTGTTCTTCATCGGGTCGAACATGGTGACGCCGTCGCCGACCAGCTGCATCAAGTCCTTGTCCGACGACACGATCACCGCCTTCGCGCCCTGTTCGCGCGCCAGCCGGCAATAGGTCGCGATGATGTCGTCGGCCTCGAAGCCCTCCAACTCCAGGGCCGGCAGGCTGAATGCGGCGGTCGCCTCGCGGATGATCGGGAATTGCGGGACCAGCTCTTCCGGCGTCTCCGCGCGGTTGGCCTTGTACTCGGGATAGATGTCGTTGCGGAAATTCTCCTGGGCGGCGTCGAAGATGACCGCAATGTGGTCGGCGTTAAGGTCAGTCAGCAGCTTCAGCAGCATGCCGGTGAAGCCGTAGACGGCGTTGATCGGCACGCCGTCGGACTTGCGGGTCATCGCCGGCAGGGCGTGGAAGGCGCGGAATATGAAGCCCGAGCCGTCGACCAGGTAGTAAGTGCGGTCGGCGTGACTGACGGGATCGGCCATGGTGTCTGCGATCGCTGATGGACTGCCCCGACCATCGCGCAGCCGGGCTCCGGAGTCGAGGGCAGGCGACGCCGGCCGCGTCCTAATGTTCGCCGGTATCGCCCGCGTTCGACTTCTGAAAGCGGCGGCCGCAATAGCCGCAGTCGACCGCGTCGCGGGCGCCGAAATTGTAATAGACCATCGGGTGGCCGAG
>JAZFQW010000483.1:0-7280 GCA_036445335.1 Alphaproteobacteria bacterium
ATCGCCGAACGGTTCACGCCGGCGGCGCGCGCGCTGCCGGACACCGACTGGCACGTCGACTGGCTTTACGGCTTCGCCGCGGCCCTGGACGCCGGGCTGCTGGTGGCGACCCACTCGCGCTACGTGATCGACCTCAACCGCGACCCCGAGGGCGCCGAGCTCTATCCCGGCGCCGACAACACCGAGCTATGCCCGACGACCCAGTTCGACCGGCAGCCGGTCTACCGCGACAGCGAGGCGCCTGACCCGGCGGAGGTCGCACGCCGGCGCGCGGCGTACTGGCAGCCCTACCACGACGCGCTCGCCGGCGAGCTCGAGCGGCTGAAGCGGGCGCACGGCCATGCCCTGCTGTACGACGCCCATTCGATCCGCAGCCGGGTGCCGCGATTCTTCGACGACGTCCTGCCCGACCTCAACATCGGCACCGGCGGCGGCGGATCGGCCGATCCCGCACTGACGATCCGGCTGTCGCTGGCGTGCCACGACGCAAGCGACTACGCCGTGGCGGTCAACGGCCGCTTCAAGGGCGGCTACATCACCCGCCACTACGGCGACCCTGCGGGTGCGGTGAATGCCGTCCAGATGGAGCTGGCGCAGACCACCTACATGGACGAGGACCCGCCGTACGCCTTCGACGACACGAGGGCCGACAAGCTGCGCACGGCGCTGCGTGCGGTACTGGCAAAAATGCTGGAGTGGGAGCACGCGCACAGCGGATAGGCGCAGCCGGCGTCACGGTCCGGGCCGTTTTCCACGACGGCACGAAGGTTTGTTGGGTGCCGCGCCAAGGGCGCGGCAGATACTCAAGCTTTGTGTCTTCGTACCTTCGTGGTGAATGATTTTCCGGCGGTGGTCGGACGGAACCGGGCGGTCAGATGGCAACCGGTTCGCCGGCCTGAACCACCCCGGCGCACGGGTTGAATCCGATGCGGTAGGCGAGCTCCGCCGGGTCGTCGATGTCCCACAGGACGAAGTCGGCAGCCAGGCCAGGCGCCAGTCGGCCGCACTCGTCGGCCAGGCCCAGGGCGGCGGCGCCGTGGCGGGTGACGCCGGCCAGCGCCTCCGCCGGGGTCAGGCGGAACAGCGTGCATGCCATATTGAGCATCAGCAGCAGCGAGGTGACCGGCGCGCTGCCGGGGTTGCTGTCGGTCGCGATGGCGATCGCCACGCCGGTACTGCGGAACGCATCGATCGGCGGACGGCGGGTCTCGCCCAGAAAGTAATACGCGCCGGGCAGCAGTACGGCGACCGTACCAGCATCGGCCATGGCACGTACGCTATCCTCCGAGGCGTATTCCAGATGGTCTGCGGACAGGCCGCGATAGCGCGCCGCCAGGGCGCCGCCGCCCTGGTCCGACAGCTGGTCGGCGTGCAGCTTCACCGGCAGCCCATGGTCGCGCGCCGCATCGAACACCCGAGCGACCTGCGCCGGCGTGAACGCGATGGTCTCGCCGAACGCGTCGACCGCGTCGGCCAGCCCCTCGGCGGCCACAAGCGGCAGCATCTCGGCACACACCAGGTCGATGAAGCCGTCGTCATCGTCCTTGAATTCCGGCGGCAGGGCGTGCGCGCCGAGGAACGTACGCCGTACCCGCACCCCGGACCGTTCGGCCAGCCGGCCGGCGACCCGCAGCATCTTGGCCTCGGTTGCGCTGTCCAGGCCGTAACCGGATTTGATCTCGATCGTGGTCACGCCTTCCGCCCGCAGCGCCGCCAGTCGCCGGCCGGCCGACGCGCTCAGCGTGTCCTCGTCGGCGGCGCGGGTGGCGGCAACGGTGGAGACGATGCCGCCGCCGGCGCGGGCGATCTCCTCGTACGTCGCGCCCTCCAGCCTTAGCGCGAACTCCGCCGCGCGGTCGCCGCCATAGACCAGATGGGTGTGGCAGTCGATCAGACCCGGCGTGATCCAACGGCCGTCGGCGTCGTGCACCTGACGGGCCAGTTGCTCCGGCCGGTCCGGCAGGTCGGCGCGCGGCCCGACCCAGGCGATCCGGCCCCGCTCGACGGCCAGGGCGCCGTCGGCGACGGTGCCGTATCCGTCGTCGGCGTCCATCGTCGCCAGCCGGGCATTGGTCCAGAGCGCATCCCACATCGCGTCGCCTCCCCTCGCCACTTGCGCGGGACCGTCGGTCGCGCCGGTCCGACCCTCCCGCGTCGTGGCGGGATCGTCGCGGCGAGAGTCCGCGGCGCGTCGAACCGTCGGTGTCCCGCCGTCGTGCGGAATTGGGGTCCCGCATCGCGTATCGACCGTTTATCGTCCACCCATGTCCGCCCTGGCAAGCGCCGCGCCATGACCGCCCTCTTCGCCGCGACCGCGTTGCTTCCCGACGGCTGGGCCGACGGCGTGCGCATCGAGGTGGCCGACGACGGATCGATCGCCTCAGTCGACCGCGGCGCCGCGGCGAGTGGCGCGGAGCGGCTGGACGGACCGGTCCTGCCGGGCATGCCGAACCTGCACGGCCACGCCTTCCAGCGCGCCATGGCGGGGCTGGCGGAGCGCGCCGGCGGCGACGACGATTTCTGGAGCTGGCGCGACACGATGTACCGCTTCCTCGCCCGGCTGGGGCCGGACGAGGTCGAGGCGGTCGCCGCGCAACTCTATCTGGAGATGCTCAAGGCCGGCTACACCGCGGTCGGCGAGTTCCACTATCTGCACAACGCCCCCGACGGCGCCGCCTACGACGATCCGACGGAGCTGTCCGTCCGGGTGATCGCGGCGGCGCGGCGCGTCGGCATCGGCATCACCCACCTGCCGGTGCTGTATGCCCAGGGCGGCTTCGGCGGCGCGCCGGCGACGGCGGGCCAGCACCGCTTCGTCACCGACGTGGAGCGGTTGCTGGCGATGATCGGCCGGCTGCGCGCCGCCCACCGCGACGACCCGCAGGTGCGCATCGGCGCCGCCCCGCACAGCCTGCGGGCGGTGACGCCGGAGCTGCTGGCCACCCTGGTCGCCGGCGTGCAGGCCGACGACGCGATGACTCCGGTCCACATCCACGTCGCCGAGCAGACCCGCGAGGTCGAGGACTGCGTCGCCGCGCTGGGCGCCCGGCCGGTCGAATGGCTGCTGGGCACCGCGCCGGTCGACGGCCGCTGGTGCCTGGTCCACGCCACCCATATGACCGATGCGGAAACCCGCGCTCTGGCCGCCAGCGACGCGGTCGCCGGCCTGTGCCCCACGACCGAGGCCAATCTGGGCGACGGCCTGTTCCCGCTCGGCGCCTACCTCAGGGCCGGCGGCAAGCTCGGCATCGGCTCCGACAGCCACGTCTCGGTGAGCCCGGTGGAGGAGCTGCGCTGGCTGGACTACGGCCGGCGCCTGGTCGAACGGACCCGCGCGGTCGCCGCCACCGCCGACGCCCCGTCGCCCGGCGCGCGACTCTATGGCGCGGCGCTCGACGGCGGCGCGCAGGCGCTCGGCCGGCCGATCGGCCGGATCGAACCGACCCATCGCGCCGACATGCTGGTGCTCGACCCCGACCACCCGGCGCTGCTCGGCAAGTCGGGCGACGACGTCCTGGACGCGCTGGTCTTCGCCGGCAACACCAACCCGGTGCGCGACGTCATGGTCGGCGGCCGCTGGGTCGTCCTCGACGGCCGCCACGCCGACGAGCCTGCGGTCCTGGCGGCGTATCGAAGGGCCGTGGGGACGCTGGCCGATTAGCTGTGATCTTTCAGTACACCTCCGGCACGAAAGTCTGGTCGGACATCGGCGGGCGGACATAGCCCTTTTCCTCCTGCCGCGGCGGCAGGGTGATCGGCTCGGGCGTCAGGTCCTTGTAGGGTATAAGGCTAAGCAGATGGCGGATGCAGTTGAGCCGCGCGCGCTTCTTGACCGAGGATTCGACCACATACCACGGCGCCTGCTTGATATCGGTGTGGGCGAACATCTCGTCCTTGGCGCGTGAATATTCCACCCAGCGCCCGCGCGACTGCAGGTCCATCGGGCTCAGTTTCCAGCGCTTGGTCGGGTCCTTGATGCGCGCCTGGAAGCGCCGCTCCTGCTCGTCGTCGCTGACCGAGAACCAGTACTTGATGAGGGTGATGCCCGAGCGCACCAGCATGCGCTCGAACTCCGGGCACGAGCGCAGGAACTCGCGGTATTCGTCGTCGGTGCAGAACCCCATGAACTTCTCGACGCCGGCGCGGTTGTACCAGCTGCGGTCGAACAGCGCCATTTCACCCGCCGCCGGCAGCTCGGCAACATAGCGCTGGAAGTACCATTGGGTCTTCTCCCGCTCGGTGGGTGTGGCCAGGGCGACGACGCGGCAGATCCGCGGATTCAGGCTTTCGGTAATGCGCTTGATCGTGCCGCCCTTGCCGGCGGCGTCGCGGCCCTCGAAGATCACGACGACCCTCAGGCCCTTGATCTTGATCCATTCCTGCAGCTTGACCAGGTCGACCTGCAGACGCATCAGCTCGCGCTCATAGGTCGCGGTTTTGATCTTCCCGCGGCCGTCGGCCTTCTTGTCGGCCGATTTCGCGGTCTTTTTTTTGGCTTTTTTCGACCCGGCGACCGCCGCCTCACCCGCGCCGTCGTTCTGCGCCCTCGCCTTCATGCTGTCCTCCCGGGCCGGCTGTCGGCTGGCGCGACGGTCCCGCCTCGCCCGTGAAGCCGTTGCCGCGAGTATCACACAGCCGCCGCGTCGTCCGCCAGCGCGCGGCGTTCGGCATCTAACGCCGGGCGCACCGCCGAAGGCCGCTTTCGATCCCGTCGGCGACATTCAGGTGCCGATTTCCGCACTTAAAGTTTGACACGCGTCTTTATGTGCGAAATTCTACATATAATTGACGGCTTCAACGCGAGGGCTGCGAGATGACCAACACCCCGATCCTCAACGTCCGCTGCATGACGGACGACCACCGGGCGATGCGCGAGGAGCTGCGCCGGGCCGAGATCGACCTCAAGGACCAGCGCGAGCGCGTCGCCGCGCTGCGCCGCCGACTGCCGGAGAACCCGGTGACCCAGCGGTATGCGTTTACCATCGGGTCGGTTGGTTCGACGGACATCGGCCGCGACGTCGATCTGGCCGACCTGTTCAAGTCGCGCGAAAAACCCCTGATGGTCTACCACTTCATGTACCGGCCGGACGATGAGGCGCCTTGCCCGATGTGCACGATGTGGATGGACGGTTTCAACGGCGTCGCCGCCCACGTCGCGCAGCGCGCCGACATGGTCGTCGTCGCCAAGGCGCCGCTCGACAGGCTGCGCGCCTGGGCGGAGGGGCGCGGGTGGCGCGGGCTGCGGCTGGCCTCCAGCCACGGCACCAGCTTCAACCGCGATTTCGGCATGGAATCGGACGACGGCGCGCAATGGCCCGGCGTCAGCGTGTTCGTCAAGAAATCGGACCGAGGTGTCGCCCACGTCTATACCGGGTCGGCGCTGCTCGGCGACGGCAACTTCCGCGGCATGGACCAGCTCAACCCGGTCTGGAACATCTTCGACCTGACCCCCGAGGGTCGCGGCGAGTTCATGCCGCAGCTCGCCTACCAGTGAGGCCCGTTCCGGCGGATCGGCGGTAGCGCGATGGCACGCGCATTCCGAGGCGGTGCCGTGGACCATACCTGGAAAGCGCTGTCGGACCCGCTGCGCCGGTCCATCCTGGACCTGCTGCGGGAGCGCCCGCGCACGACGAGCGAGATCTGCGAGGCGTTCGTCGGTCTCACCCGGTTCCGGGTGATGAACCACATGTCGGTGCTGAAGGACGCCGGACTCATTCAGGTGGAGAAGCGTGGCCGCGAACGGATCAACAGCCTCGATCCGGACCCGTTGCGCGCGGCGTACGACGACTGGCTGCGCGACTACGACGTGTTCTGGGCCGGGCGGCTCGGGCGCTTGAAGAGGCTGGCCGAGGCGGAACAGAGGAAACGGGCGATGGACACGCCGTCACTTCCCACCGTCGACCTGGTGACCCTGCTGATCGAGCATGGCGTCGAGATCGACGCGGCGCCCGCCGCCGTCTTCAGCGCGCTGACCGACGAAATCGGCGAATGGTGGGGCGCGCCCTATCTGCAGGCGCCGGACGACGCCACCGACATCATCCTGGAGCCATACCCGGGCGGCCTCTTGAAGGAGTTGACGCGCGGCGGCGACGGCGCCGTCTGGGGCGCTGTCCAGGAGATCAGGCGCAACCGGCTGCTGGTCCTGGAGGGGCGGATGTCGATGCGCGCGGCGGTGCACGGCACCGTCCGTTTCGAGCTGGAGGGTGTCGACACCGGCGTCACCCGGCTGTCGCTGACCCACCGCGCGATCGGCGCGTTCACCGCCGAACACCGCGAGCTCTATGGCGGCGGCTGGCGCGATCAGCTCGACAACCGGCTCAAGCTCTATGTGGAGACCGGCCAGGCCAGGGGCATCCGCGCCCGCTGACGCCGACGAACGGAGGCGTTGCGATGGCGACGACCGATGCAATCACCGGCGGTTGCCATTGCGACGCCGTGCGGTACGAGATCAAGGCGCGGCCGCTGGGCGGTGTGCTGTGCCAATGCCGCGACTGCCAGCGGTTCAGCGGATCGGGGCATATGGCGAGCATCGTCTTTCCGGCGGATGCCGTGACGCTGACCGGCGAGACGCGCACCTACCGGTACGCAGGCGGCAGCGGCAGCCCGGTGCTGAACGTGTTCTGCCCCAACTGCGGATCGCCGGTCTATGGCTGTCCGGAGGGCGCCGGACTCCGTGCGTTCAGGGCGTCCAGCCTCGACGACCCCAAGATCTTCGCCCCCGACGCGGTGATCTATGCGTCGCGAGCGCAGCCGTGGGACCACCCGAACCCGGCGCTGCCGAAGTTCGCGGAATCTCCCGCCAAGCGGTCGGCCGACTGACGCGGGACTCCCACGACGAGGACGTCGGCATGGCGCCCCGGCGCGATCGATCGGAAGGAGCGGTCCATCGACTCTTGGACTGGGTCCGCGGGCCCGTGGATGCGCCTCCAGAAAGGTTGGAGACGGTAAAGGTGCGACGCTCTATGCCGCGCCCATCAGCGTCGATCACCGCTCCGCAACCATCTTGCGCACTCTCTGTCTGATTACCTTTGGGAAAGCTCCTGGCAGAACTGGAAACCACTTGCCATGACCGGGAAATACCCATTCTACGTCGGTCAGGACCTCAAGCTTCCCGGTGGACTCAATTTGCGCGCCCCACGAGTGCCAACAGAAGGCGCGCGACGCGAAATGATCGCCGACATACAAATATGCGCCCCGCCACAAGAGCACCATGTGCCCTTTGGTATGGCCGGGCGTAAACAAGATGCGCGCGCCTCCGACGTCGTGGTCGCCCTCGCCAT
>JAZFQW010000484.1:0-2939 GCA_036445335.1 Alphaproteobacteria bacterium
TGGCCCGGTGAGGTCTTGGGCCTGCCGGCGGGCCGCTTCGGCGCGGCCGGGCGCTTGCCGCCTGCCGCCCGTTTCGCGCCCTTCGTGGCGCCCCTGGTCACGACGGCCCCGACGGTCATCCGGTCGCGGAACTCCAGCGCCAGGTCGGTGCCGACCGCCAGCCGGTCCGGCTCGGTCACCGGGTGGCCGGCGGCGTCGCGCACCACCGCGTAGCCGCGGCGCAGCACGTCCTTGTACGAGTAGCTGTCGAGCAGCTTGACCTGCGCCCCCAGCCGCCGGGCGGCATCGTCGACGACGCGGCCGGCGGCGACGCGCAGCCGCGGTGTCAGCGGGTCGAGCCGGCGCCGCACCTCGCCCAACTGTTGCCGCGGGTGGCGCAGCCGGGCGGCGCCCTCGGCGAGTTGGCCGCGGCGCCGGTCGAGCAGCACGGGCAGCGCGCGCACCAGCCGCTCGGCACGGTCGTCGAGGCGCTGGAAGGCGCCTTCCAACAGGCGCAGCGGGTCGCCCAGCCCGCGGCCCAGCCCCTCGACCCGCACCCGCCGCTGGTCGATCAGCCGGGCCGCCGCGCCGACCAGCCGCCGCTCGCGGTCCAGCACATCGGCCAACAGCTCGGCACGCACCGGCACGGCGATTTCCGCCGCGGCGGTCGGGGTCGGCGCCCGCCGATCGGCGACATGGTCGATCAGCGTGGTGTCGGTCTCGTGGCCGACGGCGGAGATCAGCGGGATGGCGCTGGCCGCCGCGGCGCGCACCACGACCTCCTCGTTGAACGCCATCAGATCCTCCAGGCTGCCGCCGCCGCGGGCGACGATCAGCAGGTCGGGGCGCGGCACCGGTCCGCCGGCGGCCAGGCCGTTGAAGCCGGCGATGGCGGCGGCGATCTTGTCCGCCGCGCCCTCGCCCTGCACCGGCACCGGCCACAACAGGACGTGGCGCGGGAAGCGGTCGTCGAGGCGATGGAGGATGTCGCGGATCACCGCCCCGGTCGGCGACGTGACGACGCCGATCACATCGGGCAGGAACGGCAGCGATCGTTTGCGCGCGGCGTCGAACAGCCCCTCTGCCGCCAGCCGCTTGCGCCGTTCCTCCAGCAGCTTCAACAGCGCGCCCTCGCCCGCCAGCTCCAGCTGCTCGATGACGATTTGGTATTTCGACTGGCCGGCATAGGTGGTCAGCCGGCCGGTGGCCACCACCTCCATCCCCTCTTCCGGGTGGATCGACAGGCGCGAAACGGTGCCGCGCCAGCACACCGCGTCCAGCACCGCGCGCTCGTCCTTCAGCGTCAGATACAGGTGCCCCGACCCCGGCATCTTCGGGCGCGACACCTCGCCGCGCACGCGGACGTGGCCATAGACGTCCTCCACCGTCCGCTTCAACGCGGCGGAGATCTCGCTGACGGTGAATTCCGGCAGGTTGGACCCGGCGGTCGGCGCGGGCGGAGCGCCCGGTTTGGCAATGTCTTGCGTCATGTCGGCGCGGCCATGATACAACCCCGACCCGCCGCCACAAGGCGGCGACGGGCAGTCCAAGTACCGGGGAGCGTGATGAAGGTCCTGGTGGTCGGGTCCGGTGGCCGCGAGCACGCGTTGTGCTGGGCGATCGCCGCGTCGCCGCTGTGCGACCGGCTGTACTGCGCACCGGGCAACGCCGGAATCGCGGTGGAGGCCGAGTGCGTCGCCATCGCCGCCGACGACATCGACGGCCTGGGCGCATTCTGCCGCGCCGAGGCGATCGGTTTCGTCGTCGTCGGGCCCGAGGCGCCGCTGGTGCTGGGCCTGGTCGACCGGCTGGAGGCCGCCGGCATCAAGGCGTTCGGGCCGACCGCCGCGGCGGCTGTGCTGGAGGGCTCCAAGCGCTTCATGAAGGATCTGTGCGCCCGGCACGGCATCCCGACCGCCGACTACGCCCGCTTCACCGACGCCAGCGTCGCCAAGGCCCACGTCGCCGCGTGCGGCGCGCCGATCGTCGTCAAGGCCGACGGCCTGGCTGCCGGCAAGGGCGTGGTGGTCGCCCGCACGGTGGCCGAGGCCGAGGCGGCGATCGACGCCGCGCTGGTCGACCGGCGGTTCGGCGCGGCCGGCTCCGAGCTGATCATCGAGGAATGCCTGGAGGGGACGGAGGCCAGCGTCTTCGCGCTGGTCGACGGCGAGACCGCGCTGCCGCTGGCCGGTGCCCAGGACCACAAGCGCGCCCACGACGGCGACGCCGGCCCCAATACCGGCGGCATGGGCGCGTTTTCGCCGACGCCGCTGCTGGACGCGGCGATGCAGGCCCGGGTCATGGCCGAGATCGTCCGGCCGACCGTCGCCGCGATGGCAGCCGAGGGGCACCCGTTCAAGGGCGTGCTGTACGCCGGCCTGATGCTGACGCCGGACGGGCCGAAGCTGCTGGAATACAACGTCCGCTTCGGCGACCCCGAATGCCAGGTGTTGATGCCGCGGCTGATGTCGGACCTGCTGCCGGCGCTGATCGCCGCCCGCGACGGCGTCCTGAAGACTGTCGATTTGCGCTGGTACGACCACGCCGCGGTGTGCGTGGTGATGGCGGCGAACGGCTATCCCGGGGCGTATGACCGGGGCGACCCGATCGGCGGGCTCGACGCGGCGGCCGAGATGCCCGGCGCCACCCTGTTCCACGCCGGCACGAGGGCCGGACCGGGCGACGCGGTGCTGGCCGATGGCGGCCGCGTGCTGGGCGTCGCCGCCACCGGCGCGGACCTGGCGATCGCTCGCGCCAACGCCTACGCGGCAGTCGACCGGATCGATTGGCCCGGCGGCTTCTGCCGCCGCGACATCGCAGCGACGGCAACCGACTAGGAGCCTGTCCGAGTAATCATCGGATTTTGCTGGCGTCGGGGCGCGAGATTTGATTCAACGTTGTCATGAAGAAGACATTCCGCCCGTGGCAGGTCGACCAGAGCCTGCTGTTGCCGCCGTCGG
>JAZFQW010000485.1:0-2101 GCA_036445335.1 Alphaproteobacteria bacterium
TCAACACGGTGTCGAAATAGTCGATTTGCTTCGCCGTTCCGGTCGGTCCGGGAAGCGATTTGACGTTGCGAGCGTCCAGTTTGACTGTCGGCAATTGACCATCCTTTCCAACCATCCTGCCGGACCCGCTTGTCTTAGGAGCCCGATAGGTACCAGTTAGGTACCAGATTGGGTGAAACAAGATGCAACCGCCAGAAATACTATGACCGTCCAAATCCCGCAGAAATTATACGCTTACCAAGTGTCTTATCGGATGACTCCTTGATTTCTGCAGGCTGAGACCGGCCATTGCAGGTGGCTGTTAACCACCCTGTCGCTGGTTCGAGTCCGGCCCGGGGAGCCAATTCGAAGGGGCCGGGTCGGCTGGACCCGGCCCCTTCCGTCGCCCGGCATCATCCCGTTCGTCGCGGCGCCGTCCACGGCACGGCAGTCGTACCGGCGGCCACGCCGTCGGTGCGACCGACCGGTGGATCGGCGAGCCGGATTCGATCGACTATCAGTGCTCGACGTCGAGCATCTCCATGGCCTGGTGCAGCACGTTCAGCGCGTCGCCGTGGCTACCGCCCTCGTGCGACTGTGCTCCCTGGTTGCGCCACTCGGTGACCTGGGCGATCTGCTCGGCGGTCAGCGACGTGCCGGCCGACAGCGCCTCGTCGATGGCGGCAACGTCCCTGGGGCAGTGGCCGGCCAGCGCCGGCCCCGATGTCGCGGCCAACAGGGCGGCGGCAATCAGCATGCGTTTCATGGCGGAGTCCTCCCTTTCCTCGTTTTGCGTCTTGCATTGGTGAGACACCGCAAGGGGGTGCACTATTCCAGGCTCCCGCATGGCGGATCGGGTAATCTGAACGCATGGCCCCCAATTCTCACAACGGCCACGGCCTGCGTCGCGTCCGGGCGGTGCGTGCTGCCAGGAGAAGGCCGAAGCGCGTAGCGGCGCTACGGTCGAGGCGTTCGACACCGCGGGCGGCGCGCCCGGCCGGCCCGGAGGGCGGCGCTGTCGCACCGACCGCGCCACGCAGACCGTGGCCGGGGTGAGAAGTGCGGACGGGACCGCGAGGCGCCATGGCGAAACTCGACCTGACCTCCAAGTTCCTCGGCGCGATGGTCGGCAGCGCGCTGGGCGACGCGATCGGCGAGCTGGCGTTCACCGTGCCGTCCGAGGACCGGCTGCGGGCGACCGTCGACGCCACCGACCGGCTGGTCTACACCGACGATACCGCGATGGCGATCGGTCTGGCGGAGTCGCTGACCGAAATCGGCGACGTCGACCCGCAACATCTGGGCAGGCGATTTCACGACAACTATGCGCGCGAGCCCTGGCGCGGCTATGCCGCCGGCCCGCCGACGCTGTTTGCCGCGGTGGCGCGCGAGGGCGGCTCGTATGTCGAAACCGCGCGGCGGCTGTACGGCGGCGACGGATCGCTGGGCAACGGCGCCGCCATGCGGGTCGCCCCAATCGGCCTCGCGTTCCACGCCGCCGCCGACATCGGCGACAAGGCGCGGGCGTCGGCGGCGGTCACCCACGCCCACCCGATCGGCATGGACGGCGCCGCCGTCCTGGCGGCCGCGGTCGCGCGGGCGGTGGCGTTGGACCCCGGCGCGGCGTTTCCGCGCGCGGCGTTCTGCCGCCGACTGGCCGCGGCCGCCGAGACGGCGGAAATTGGTGACCGTATGGCTATGGTGGATCGCCTGGTCGGCGGGGGCGAACCCGCCACGGCCGCCGCCGACTCGCTCGGCCGCAGCGTCGCGGTGCACCTGTCGATGCCATTCGCCGTCTATGCGTTCGTCGCCCACCCGGCGTCGTTCGAGGAGTGTCTGTTCTGCGCCATCCTCAACGGCGGCGACCGCGATACGCTGGGCGCCATGGCGTGTGCCGTTTCGGGGGCGTATCTGGGCATCGGCGCCATTCCCTCCGCTTGGCGCGCCAAGCTGGAGAACCGCGACGAGATCGAGCGGCTGGCCACTGCCCTGGCGGCGATGGCCGCCCGTGGCGCGCGCGGCCCCGGCGGCCGCGCGCGGGATCGAGTCACGCCTTAATGGGCGCTGTCTAGGTTCGCCAGCATGGTGTCGACCCAGGCGTCGTCATGGGCCTTGACGAGGC
>JAZFQW010000486.1:0-7397 GCA_036445335.1 Alphaproteobacteria bacterium
CCAGCGCGCCGCCCGCGCGGGCATGCGGCGGTCCGGCCCGGCGGACCCCGGGGTCCCGGGATCGCGCCCGGGGACGACGCGGTGCGGTGGGGCCGAGGCAAAGGTGCGTGCATACCGTAGGGCGCGACCGGGAGGGACGAATGGGCAGGATCGGCGTGATGATGTGCGGCCACGGCAGTCGCGACGCCGCCGCGGTGCGCGAGTTCCTGGCGGTCGCGGATCGTCTGGCCGAACGCCTGCCGCAGTACGATTTCGACCGCGGATTCCTGGAGTTCGCCCGGCCGATCATCCGCGATGGGCTCGACGGTCTGCGCCGGCGCGGCAGCGATCTGGCGCTGGCGATCCCCGGCATGCTGATGGCCGCCGGCCACGCCAAGAACGACATCCCGTCGGTGCTCAACGCCTACCAGGCGCGGCACGACGGGTTCGAGATCCGCTATGGCCGCGACCTGGGCATCGACGGCAAGCTGCTGAAAGCAGCGGCGGAGCGGATCGAAGAGGCCCTGTCGGGCGCGACCGGGTGCGTGTCGCGCCACGATACCCTGCTGATGGTGGTCGGGCGCGGGACCTCCGACCCCGACGCCAACTCCAACATCGCCAAGGTCATGCGCATGCTGTGGGAAGGGCTCGGGTTCGGCTGGGGCGAGGCGTGCTATTCCGGTGTCACCTTCCCGCTGGTCGAGCCGGCGCTGGAGCACGCCGCGCGGCTGGGCTACCGGCGCATCGTGGTGTTCCCGTATTTCCTGTTCACCGGCGTGCTTGTAAGGCGGATCTACGACTACACCGACCGCGTGGCGGCGCGGCACCGCGACATCGAGTTCATCAAGGCGCCGTACCTCAATGACCATCCGCTGGTGCTGGATACCTTCGTCGACCGGGTCGGCGAGATCCTGTCGGGCGACGCCAATATGAACTGCCAGCTGTGCAAGTACCGCGCGCAGGTGCTGGGCTTCGAGGCCGAGGTCGGGTTGGCGCAGCAGAGCCACCACCACCACGTCGAAGGCATCGGTTCCGGCGACGGGCACGAGCACGGCGACGGTGACGGTGACGGCCATCACCATCACCGCCATGGCGACGGGCACGCCCACACCCACTTTCCCTATCCCCACGCCGACCATCCGCACGGGCCGGTCAGCATGGCCAAGCGGGTGCCCGGGGCCTGACGGAACAGGGCGAAATCGATACGATGCCGTGAAGATGCTTGTCGTCATTGCCGGGCCCGACCCGGCAATCCATGGAGCGGCCGCGCGGTGGACGCCCGGCTCCAGTGCCGGCCAAGGCGGCCTTGGGGGCCATGTGTCGGGTTCGCGTGCCAGGCCGCCGGCGGAGGCCGCGCCGTGTGGGACTATGTGAAGGACCCTGCCGAAATATACCGGCGGTCCTTCGCCATCGTGCGGGCGGAGAGCGACCTGAGCGGCCTGCCCGATGACGTCGCCGCGGTTGCCGTGCGCCTGGTCCACGCCTGCGGCATGCCCGACATCGTCGCCGATCTCGCCTGGACCGACGACGTCGTGGCGGCGGGCCGCCGGGCGCTGGCGGCCGGGGCGACGGTGATCGCCGACGCCCGCATGGTCGCCGATGGCGTGATCGCCGACCGGCTGCCGGCCGGCAACGCGCTGCTGTGCCCGCTGGGCGAGCCCGACGTCGCCGAGCGGGCGGCGCGCGCCGGCACGACGCGGTCGGCGGCGGCGGTGGAGTCGTGGCCGCCCCGTCTCGGCGGCGCCGTCGTCGCCATCGGCACCGCGCCGACGGCACTGTTCCGGTTGCTGGAGTTGCTGTCGGCCGGCGCGCCGCGGCCGGCGGCGATCCTGGCCTTCCCGGTCGGGTTCGTTGGCGCGGCGGAGTCGAAGCAGGCGCTGATCGGCGCCGGGTCGGGCGTTCCGTTCCTGACCCTGCGCGGCCGGCGCGGCGGCAGCGCGCTGGCGGCGGCCGCGGTCAACGCCCTGGCGGCCGACGCGCCATGACCCCCTGGCTCTCGGTCGTCGGCATCGGCGAGGACGGGCTGGCGGGGCTGACGCCGGCGGCGCGCGCCCTGGTCGACGGTGCGGCGGTGCTGATCGGCGGCGACCGGCACCTCGCCATGGTGCCCGACGACGGCCGCGAACGGCTGCCGTGGCCCAGTCCGCTGAAGGCGATCCGTCCCGAACTCGAGCGGCGTCGTGGGCGGCCGGTGTGCGTACTGGCGACCGGCGATCCGCAATGGTACGGCGTCGGCGCCAGGCTGTGCCGTTGGTTCGACCGCGACGAGATCAGCATCGTACCGGCTCCGTCGGCCTTCAGTCTGGCGTGCGCGCGCATGGGATGGTCGTTGCCGGATATCGAGGTCCTGACTCTGCACGGCCGGCCGTTGGCGACGCTGGCCGCCCACCTTTACTCCGGCGCCCTGCTGCTCGCCCTGACCGAGAACGGCGAGACCCCGATGCGGGCGGCGCGGCTGCTGTGCTCGCTGGGCTACGGCGACAGTCGGCTGACCGTGCTGGAGCAAATGGGCGGCCCGCGCGAAAATACCGTCGCGGCCACGGCGGCGGCGTGGGGCGACCGGTCGGCCGCCGCCCTCAACACCCTGGCGATCGAATGTGTCGCCGGGCCGGACGCGGCCCTGCTGCCGCGCGTGCCTGGCCTGCCGGACGAGGCGTACCGACATGACGGCCAACTGACCAAGCGCGAGGTGCGCGCCGCGACCCTGGCGGCCCTGTCGCCGATCCCCGGCCAGCTGCTGTGGGACGTCGGCGCAGGCTGCGGTTCGGTCGCGATCGAATGGCTGCGCGGCGCTCTGGGCGCCCGCGCCGTCGCCGTCGAGCGCGATCCCGGGCGCGCCAAGCTTATCGCCGACAACGCGAATGCGTTGGGCACGCCGCTGCTGACCATCGTCGAGCGCACGGCGCCCGAGGCACTCGGGGGATTGGATCGGCCCGACGCCGTTTTTGTCGGTGGCGGCCTTACGGCGGACGGTCTGTTGGACGTTTGCTGGCAAGCACTCGCGCCGGGCGGGCGGCTGGTCGCGAATGCGGTTACCATCGAAGGCGAACGCGCGCTGTTCGAATGCCGCGATCGGATCGGCGGCGGCCTTACGCGCATCGCGGTTTCGCACGCGAAGCCGCTAGGCTCCTTCACCGGCTGGCGTCCATCGCTGCCGGTGACGCAACTTTCCGCGCGGAAGCGCGGATAGTTGCGGGCTGTCAGCTGTCAGCCATCAGCGGTCAGCGACAAGGCGGATCTAGTGAGAGACTTTCGCGATCTCAAGGTCTGGCATAGGGCGCATCGGCTGGGAACGGCGGTGTACGGTGCCACCAGGACATTTCCCGCGGAAGAGCGTTTCGGGTTGACCAGCCAAATACGTCGTGCGGCGGTCTCCATTCCGACGAATATCGCCGAGGGTTGCGGCCGACGTAGCGAGGCGGAATTTGCGAACTTCTTGAACATCGCGATGGGCTCGGCCAGCGAATTGGAATATCTCCTTTTGCTCGCGGGCGAATTGAATCTTATTGGGGCTGACAAAGAAGAGGCGTTCAGCGCAGACGTGGTCGAGATCAAGAGAATGCTCACCGCATTCATGCAAAAGCTGAAAGCTGACCGCTGATGGCTGATGGCTCTGTCTATGGTCTCGGCGTCGGCCCTGGCGATCCGGAGTTGATCACGTTGAGGGCGCTGCGGCTGTTGCGCGCCGCGCCCGTCGTCGCCTATCCGGCGCCCGAGTCTGGGGCCAGCCTGGCCCGCGAAATTGCCGCCCCACACCTGCCGGGCGGCCAGGTGGAGATCGCCATCCGCATGACGCTGGCCGCCGGGCAATTCCCCGCCGCTGAGGTCTACGACCGGGCGGCCGATGAGATCGGCGGCCACCTCGCCGCCGGCAGGGACGTGGCGGTGCTGTGCGAGGGCGACCCGTTCTTCTACGGCTCGTTCATGTACCTGTTCGGGCGCATGGCAGAGCGGTTTCGTGTCGAGGTCGTGCCGGGCGTCTCGTCGCTGACCGCTTGCGCCGCGGCGCTGGGCGCACCCCTGGCGGCGCGCAACGACGTGCTGACGGTGGTTCCGGCGCCGCTGCCGGCCGAGGCCATCGCCGCGCGTCTGCGCGACGCCGACGCGGCGGCGGTCATCAAGGTCGGCCGCCATTTGGAAAAGGTAAGGCGGGTGCTGGACGAGCTGGGCCTGCTGCCGGTCGCCCGCTACATCCAGCACGCGACCATGGACCGCCAGACGGTGCTGCCGCTGGCCGGGGTCGACCCCGCCAGGGCGCCGTATTTCTCGATGATTCTGGTGCACAAGCGGGGGGCGGCATGGCGGTGACCGTTCCACCAGCGCTGATCGTCCTGACGCCCGGCGGGCTGGCGCTGGCGCTCCGCCTCGCCGAGGGCCTGCCGGACGCGGAGATTCACGGGCTCGCCGCGCGGGTGCCCGAGGCCGCGATCTGCTTCGACAGCGTCGCCACACACCTGCGCGCGCTGTTCGCGGCCGGGCGGCCGATCGTCGGGGTGTGCGCCGCCGGCGTGCTGATCCGCGCGCTGGCGCCGGCGCTGGCCGACAAGCGTACCGAGCCGCCGGTGGTCGCGGTGGCCGAGGACGGCGGCGCGGTGGTGCCGCTGCTGGGCGGCCATCGCGGCGGCAACGCGCTGGCGCGGCGGATCGCCGATCATCTGGGGATTGCAGCGGCGATCACCACGGCGGGCGACGCCCGCTTCGGCGTCGCGCTGGACGATCCGCCGGCCGGCTGGCGGCTGGCCGACGCGCGCCCGGTCAAGCGGTTCACCGCATCCTTGCTGGGCGGCGCGACGGTGCGGCTGGAGGGCGAGGCGGGCTGGCTCGGCGACAGCGGCCTGCCGTTCGACGCCCACGGCGCGCTGACCATCGCCGTCACCGACCGAGCCGCCGCGTCCACGGCCGAACGGCTGGTCTACCACCCGGCGCGGCTCGCCGTCGGTGTGGGCTGCGAACGCGACGCCGAACCGGCCGAGCTGGTCGATCTGGTCCGACGCACCCTCGACGACCATGGGTTGGCGGCCGGCGCGGTCGCCGCAGTGGTCTCGATCGACCTGAAGGCGGACGAGCCGGCGGTGCACGCGGCGGCGGCGGCGCTGGGCGTGCCGGCGCGGTTCTTCGACGCCGCGGCGCTGGAGGCGGAGACGCCGCGGCTTGCCAACCCGTCCGACCGAGTGTTCCGCGCGGTCGGCTGCCACGGTGTCGCCGAGGGCGCGGCTCTGGCCGCCGTCGGCCCGTCGGGCGACCTGGTCGCGCCCAAGACCAAGAGCCGGCGGGCAACCTGCGCCGTCTCCCGTGCGCCGGAAATCCTGGATGCCTGTGCCCTGGGACGGCCGCGCGGCAGCCTGGCGATCGTCGGCATCGGCCCGGGCGCGGCGGTCTGGCGCACGCCGGAGGCCAACGCCGCCCTGGCCGCCGCCACCGACCTGGTCGGCTACGACCGCTATCTCGACCTGCTGGGGCCAGTCGCCGGTGATGCCACGCGCCACCCCTATGCGCTGGGCGAGGAGGAGGCGCGCTGCGGCGCCGCGCTCGACCTTGCCGCGGCGGGCCGGGTGGTGGCGCTGGTGTCGTCCGGCGATCCCGGCATCTACGCGATGGCCGCGCTGGTGTTCGAGCTGCTGGACCGCGAGGGAAGGGCGGACTGGCACCGTGCCGCCGTGACCGTCGTGCCCGGCATCTCGGCGCTGCAGGCGGCGGCGGCGCGGGTTGGCGCGCCGCTAGGGCACGATTTCTGCGCGATCTCGCTGTCCGACCTGCTGACGCCATGGTCGGCGATCGAACGGCGGCTGCGGGCGGCGGCCGAGGCGGATTTCGTCGTTTCGCTGTACAACCCGGTATCGCGCCGGCGTAACCGCCAGCTGGGCGCCGCGCGCGACATCCTGGCGGGTCATCGTCCGCCCGACACGCCGGTGGTGCTGGCGCGAAACCTGGGGCGGGACGGCGAGCGGGTCGAGGTCGTCCGCCTGGCGGACCTGACCGCCGACCGCGTCGACATGCTGACCGTCGTGCTGGTCGGCGCCTCGGACAGCCGCGTGGTCGCGCGGCCGGGCGGCGGACGCTGGGTCTACACGCCGCGCGGCTATGCCGCCAAGCGCGACGACGCCGAGGACGCCGCGCAATGACCGTGCACTTCATCGGTGCCGGGCCCGGGGCGCCCGACCTGATCACCGTGCGCGGCCGCGACCTGATCGCCCGCTGCCCGGTGGTGCTGTACGCCGGCTCGCTGGTGCCGCGGGAGGTGATCGCCGTGGCCCCGCCCCACGCGCTGGTGTTCGACACCGCGTCGCTGACGCTCGACGAGATCGTTGCCGAGATGGTGACGGCCGGCAGGCGCGGCCAGGACGTGGCGCGGGTCCACTCCGGCGATCCGTCGCTGTATGGCGCGATCGCCGAGCAGATCCGCCGGCTCGACGCGCTCGGCATCGATTACGACATCACGCCCGGCGTGCCGGCCTATGCCGCCGCCGCGGCGGCGCTCGGGCGCGAACTGACCCTGCCGGGTGTCGCCCAGACGGTGATCCTTACTCGCACCGCCATGAAGGCCTCGGCGATGCCCGAGGGCGAGGACCTGGCGACGCTCGGCGCCTCCGGCGCGACCCTGGCGATCCACCTGTCGGTGCGCAACCTGAAGCACGTCGTCGAGACGCTGGCGCCGTGCTATGGCGGCGACTGCCCGGTCGCCGTGGTCCACCGCGCGAGCTGGCCCGACCAGCGGATCGTGGCCGGGACCCTGGCCGATATCCGCGCCAAGGTACGTGCCGCCAAGATCACCCGCACCGCGCTGATCCTTGTCGGCCGCGTGCTGGCGCCCGCCGATTTCGACGACAGCCGGCTGTACGACCCGGGCCACGTGCACCTGCTGAGGCCTCGCTGATCGAAGCCGCCTGTCAGCCACCTATTTTGCGGATGACCGCCATGGCGGTGTCGTGCAACGACTTCGATATGTTCGACATCATCTGCATGGTCTGTTGCTGTTTCTGCAACATGTTCTGCATGTCCACGTTCGCCAGCTGGGAATCATCCCCTACTGTCATCAGATCGGCGCCGCTCGGCTGTAGCACGCCAAGCGCGCCGGGAACGACCCCCGCCACCATCAATCTGTCGGAGCCCGACCGCAGCAGCGGCTTGGTGTCCTGCACCGCCGTCAGCATCTGCTTGTCGTAGGCCGCCATCTGCGTCTTGTTGAGGCCTCGGGTGGCGCGGGCCTTGTTCCTGAGCAGGCTGCCGAAATCGGTCGACTCCGTCTGTCTGGCCTGGGTGCCCGCGATCGAGGTCCGCAGCCCCGTCGACCGTGCCGCCCGGATTGCGCTCATGTCCGCACCTCTTCCCGCGAATGCCAGAAAGAAATGTTCACATTCCGGCGCTAAAATAGCAATTTAATTCTGTTCGCCGCTACTCCCAGGAACCGGCCGGACTGG
>JAZFQW010000487.1:0-2031 GCA_036445335.1 Alphaproteobacteria bacterium
GGCCCGCCTGCTGGAGGGCTTTCCGGTCGTCGACGACGGCATCGACGGCGAGCGGGTGACGCCGACCGGGGCGGCGATCCTGCGCCACCTGGATGCCGCTCACGGCGCGCCCGGCGGGCCCATGCGCCTGGCGCGCAGCGGCTTTGGGTTCGGCACCCGCACGCTGGCCGGCATCAGCAACGCAGTGCGCCTGCTGGTGCTGGAGCCGGATGACGCGCGAGTCGGCGATCGCGAACCGGTCGGGGTGATCTGCTTCGAGGTCGATGACCAGACGCCGGAGGATCTGGCGGTCGGCCTGGAGGCCCTGCGCGGCCACGACGGCGTGCTGGACGTGCTGCAGATCCCGGCCTTCGGCAAGAAGGGGCGGATGGTGACCAGCGTGCGCGTGCTGTGCCGTCCGGCCGTCTTGGACCCGGTCATCGCGGCCTGCTTTACCGAGACCACCACGATCGGGTTGCGCTGGCGCACGTCGATGCGCACTGTGTTGCCGCGGCGCACGGTCGCCGGCGACGACGCCGGGGACGCCGTCAAGGTGGTCGAACGGCCCGCCGGCCGGCGCACCGCCAAGGCCGACGTCGACCCGGTGCGGTCGCAGCCGGGCGGCGCCGACGCGCGCCGGCGGCGACGACGACAGGCGGAGGCGCGGGCGCTGGAGGACGAAACGGGTGATTGACGGGAACGACGACCGGGTCGCGTCGGTCCGCGCGGTCCTGGCCGACATCGGAGACGTCGCCATCGCGGTGAGCGGCGGCGTCGACAGCATGACCCTGGCGTACCTCGCCCACCGCGCGCTGCCGGGACGCTCCACCATGTTCCACGCCACCTCGCCGGCGGTGCCGCCGGAGGCCGGCGCGCGGGTGCGCCGGTACGCGCGGCGCCACGGCTGGGCGCTCCGGGTCGTGTCCGCCGGCGAGTTCGACGACCCCGACTACCTCCGCAATCCGGTAGACCGCTGTTTCTTCTGCAAGACCAATCTGTACGGCGCGATCGCTCGCCACAGCGACGCGACGCTCGCCTCGGGCACCAATCTGGACGACCTCGGCGACTACCGGCCCGGGCTGGAGGCGGCACGGCGCCATGGCGTGCGCCATCCCTGGGTCGAGGCCGGGATCGACAAGCGCGGCGTGCGCGCGATCGCCCGGTCGTGCGGCCTGGAAGACCTGGCGGACCTGCCGGCGGCGCCCTGCCTGTCCAGTCGGCTGGAGACCGGCATTGCGGTCAGCGCGCCCGCGCTGGCGTTCGTCCACCGGGTCGAGCGCCTGGTCGCCGAGGAGATCGAGCCGCTGACCGTGCGCTGCCGCGTGCGGCACGACGGCACCGCCGTCGAACTGGACCCCGAGAGCCTGGGTCGCCTGCGATCGGCCGCCGGCGCGTCGCTGCGCGCCGCGGTGGCGCGTCTCAGCGAACGGCACGGCTATGGCGCCGCGGTGCGCTTCGAGCCCTATCGCATGGGCAGCGCGTTCCGGCATTCGTGAGCCCATGGCCACGGACGTTCGCATCGATTTCGGCCGGGTGGGGCGTATCGGCCTCGGCGAGGCGATCCTGTGCGCCGGCAAGACGCCCGGGCAGATCGCCGCCGCGCTGGAGCAGGCGCGCGGCGAGGGCGCGGCGATGCTGCTGACGCGGCTCGACGAACCGGAATTCCTGGCGCTCGACGATGCGCTGCGCGCGGCGATCGACTACGACGCGGCCTCGCGCACCGGCATATTCGGAGACTGGACCGCGCCGGCGGGCGACCCGCGCGCGGCGATCGTCACCGCCGGCACCTCCGATCTGGCCGTCGCCGGCGAGGCCGCCCGCGTGCTGGCGTTCCACGGCCACGCCAGCCGGATGATCGCCGATGTCGGTGTCGCCGGCCTGTGGCGCGTGCTGTCGCACAAACAGGAGCTGCGCGGATTTGCGGTCGTGATCGTGGTCGCCGGCATGGACGGCGCGCTGTTCAGCGTGCTGGGCGGGCTGGTCGGCGGCGTGGTGATCGCTGTGCCGACCTCGACCGGCTATGGCGCGGCGCGCGGCGGCCGGTGCGCGCTG
>JAZFQW010000488.1:0-4586 GCA_036445335.1 Alphaproteobacteria bacterium
GGATCGATGTCGTCGATCAGCCGCAGCACCAGATCGAGGCGCAGGCGGACCTAGTTGATGTTCCACGTGGCGATGCGCAAGGGGAGGCTGCACGGAGTCGGGTGGCGGACCGGCCATTCCTAGCCGATCGCGGTCGCCGGGTCACCCTCGGTCGGCGCGCCGCCATTCACTTCAAGTGCGAAGCACCGCCACCGGCGGCTGCCGGATTTGGGGTTTCGGCTGTTGCGCGACACTTGCGAATGGTGCCTAAATACCGGCGCGCTCGCAGGTGCGAAAACTCCGCGCGGCGGCGCCAACAGGGAGGGAATTGCTGTGAATTTCGACGCGAGAAGATGGGCCGCGACCGCGCTGGTGGCCGCCGGCGCGGCGACCGGGTCCAGTCTGGCGGCGGCCCAGGAGGTGACCCTCAGGATCCATCACTTCGTGCCGGCGCCGGCGACCGCCCACGCCAATACGATCGTTCCATGGGCGGAACGGGTGATGGCACAGTCGGACGGGCGCATCAAGATCGAGATCTATCCGACCATGCAGCTCGGTGGCGCGCCGCCCCAGCTTTATGACCAGGTGCGCGACGGCGTGGTCGACATCGTATGGACCCTGCCGGGCTATACACGCGGGCGCTTCCCGATGATCGAGGCGTTCGAGCTGCCGTTCATGGTCTCCAGCGCCGAGGCGACCAGCCAGGCGGTGCAGGAGTACTACGAGACCTATGCGCGCGAGGAGTTCGACGACATCCACCCGATCTTCTTCCACGTCCATGCGCGCGGGCTGTTTCACACACGCGGCACCGCGGTGACGTCGATCGACGACCTGGACGGCCTACGGATACGCGCGCCGACCCGCCAGGTCCTGGAGCTGATGAACGAACTGGGGGCCACGCCGGTCGGCATGCCGGTGCCGCAGGTACCGCAGCAGCTGTCGAAGGGGGTCATCGACGGCGCCGTGATCCCCTACGAGATCACTTGGCCGCTCAAGGTCCACGAACTGGTCGACTACCACACCGAGTTTGCCGGCGACCGCGGCCTCTATACGTCGGTGTTCCTGTTCGCCATGAACAAGGACAGTTATGAGAGCCTGCCCGACGACCTGAGGGCGATCATCGACGCCAACTCGGGCCTCAACGTGGTCGGCGAGATCGGCCGCATTTGGGACGAGGCGGAAGGCCCCGGCGCCAACGCGGCGCGCGAGCAGGGTAACGAGATCCTGACGATCTCGGCGGACGACGCCCAGGCATGGCGGGACGCGGCGCAGCCGGTCATCGACAGGTGGATCGCCGAGATGGACGAGGCCGGCAACGACGGGCAGGCCCTTTACGACGCCGCCTCGGCGCTGGTCGAAAAATACTCGCGTTGAGGCTGGGCCCCCTCGGAGGGGCGGATAGGCAGGGCAACGGATGAGTCCGGCCGAGCCGACGCGCGGCGGCGATCCGGTCGGCCGGGTGCTGACTTGGCTGTGCACCGGATTCGCCATGGCCGGCGGGCTTATCCTGGTGGCGCTGACGATCATAACGGTGATCAGCGTTGTCGGGCGCAAGCTGTTCTCGGCACCGATCGCCGGCGACTTCGAACTGGTCGAAGTCGGCTGCGCCGTCGCGATCTTCACCTTCCTGCCGTACTGCCAGCTCAAGGGCGGGAACGTCATCGTCGACTTCTTCACGCTGCGGGTTCCGGCGTCGGCGCAGCGGTCGCTCGATGCGCTGTGGTCGCTGGTGTATGCCGGCATCGCGGCCCTGGTCGCTTGGCGCATGTTGTTCGGCGGCATCGACATGTATCGGTTTGGCGAGCAGACGATGGTGCTGGGCATGCCGCGGTGGTGGGGCTTCGTCCCCATCGTCGTTGCCGTCGCGTTGCTGGCCATCGTCGCGCTGTATACCGCTTGGCGCACCATGGTGCCGGCCCGGGACCCGGCGCCATGAGCGGCGTCGAGGTCGGGCTGGTGATGATGGTCGTGATGCTGGCGCTGATCGCGCTGCGCATGCCGATAGGCGTCGCCATGCTGCTGGTCGGCATGGTCGGCTATGCGACGCTGAACAGCTCGGGCGCGCTGATCAACCTCCTGAAGACCTCGGCGTATTGGCGGTTCAGCTCCTACGACCTCTCGGTCGTGCCGCTGTTTTTGCTGATGGGCCAGTTCGCGACCAAGGCGGGCATGAGCAAGGCGCTGTTCCGCGCCGCCTACACCTGGCTCGGGCATCGCCGCGGCGGCATCGCCATGGCCGCGGTCGGCGGCTGCGCCGGCTTCGGCGCGATCTGCGGCTCGTCGCTGGCGACCGCGGCGACGATGGCGCAGGTGGCGCTGCCCGAGTTGCGCCGGTTCAACTATTCCGGAGCGCTGGCCACTGGCTGCCTGGCGGCGGGCGGCACATTGGGCATTCTCATTCCGCCCTCGGTGATCCTGGTGATCTACGCCATCCTGGTGGAGGCGAACATCGCCACGATGTTCCTGGCCGCCTTCATTCCCGGCGTGCTGGCCGCGCTCGGCTACGTGGTCGCCATCGCCGTCTACGTGCGGATCAATCCCGCGGCCGGGCCGGCCGGCGAGCGGACCACGACGGCGCAGCGGTTGGCCAGCATGGTCGAGATCTGGCCGGTGCTGCTGATCTTCGTGCTGGTGCTGGGCGGCATCTACGGCGGCGTGTTCGCGCCGACCGAAGGCGCGGCGGTCGGCGCCGCCGGCACCGGGCTGCTGGCGCTGACGCACGGACGCATGCGCCTGCGCGGCATATTCGAATGCGTCTATGGCGCCGCGGAAGCCAGCGCGATGATCTTCATCATCTTGTTCGGCGCCGAGATGTTCAATTCGTTCCTTGCGCTGACGCAGATACCGGCGGTGACGGCGCAACTGATCGCCGACCTAGAGCTCTCCGCCATCCTCGTTCTGGCGGTGATACTGGTGATCTACCTGCTGCTCGGCTGCGTGATGGACAGTCTGAGCATGATCCTGTTGACCATTCCGATCTTCTTTCCGGTCATCGCGACGCTGGATTTCGGCCTGCCGGCGGAGGATCTGAAGATCTGGTTCGGGATCATCGCGCTGATCGTCGTCGAGGTGGGGCTGATCACCCCGCCGGTCGGCATGAACGTCTTCATAATCAACTCCATCGCCCGCGACGTGCCGATGCTGGAGACCTTCAAAGGGGTCATGCCGTTCCTGCTGTCCGACATCGTCCGCGTCGTCATCCTGGTCGCCTTTCCCGTCATCACACTGGGGCTGGTCCGGCTGATCAATTAATACCAAGGATCACTATCAGCGATCCTTGGTAATATATGCCTGGCTTGACCGGATGCGCATAGTTGATCAGGCTGCTGTAGCGGATCGGCGGGGGGTCTAACCTGCACTTCTCATGCTGCCCGCGGTCTGCACGGCGCTGTCGTCCTGACGGGGCAGGAACGCCGCGCCGCGCGATGCCGTCGCATCGGTGTGATTTGGAGTGCGCGCCGGCGGCGAACATAGTGTGGCTGCCATGGAAGACGCCGTCCAACAGCTGCTGGCTTACAAGGGTCTGGTCGTGGGCGGCTGGCTGCTCGTGCTGTTCGTCCTGGAACGGGTGTCGCCAGCGGCGCCGCCGCCCGGCGGCGACGGCCGCTGGGGATGGCGCCGGCTGGCCCGCAACGCCGGCCTGTGGCTGGCCAATATCGGGCTGTCGCCGCTGGTCGTGATCCCGGTCTCGTTGTGGGCCGCCGGCCAGTCGGTCGGCTGGCGGCCGGACTGGTGGGGCGGCGCGCCGGGGCTGCTGGTCGATCTGGTCCTGCTCGACTTCCTGATCTTCTGGTGGCACATGGCCAACCACCGGGTGCCGCTGCTGTGGCGATTCCACGAGATCCACCACCTCGACCACTTTCTAGACACCACCAGCGCGGTGCGGTTCCATTTCGGCGAGGTGCTGCTGAGCGCGCTGGCACGCGCCGCCATCATCGTCGCCCTCGATATCCCGATCGCGTCGATCGTGGTATTCGAGACCATCGTGCTGGCGGCGGCGCTGTTCCATCACTCCAATGTCAGGCTGCCGCCGGCGCTGGAGCGGGCACTGGCGCTGGTGATCATCACGCCGTCGCTCCACTGGGTGCACCATCACGCGGTGCGCACCGACACCGACAGCAATTACGGCACGCTGTTCAGTTTCTGGGACCGGTTGTTCGGCTCGCGCAGCGCCACCCGGCGTGCCCTGGACATGGAAATCGGCGTCGAACGGCGGGCGGAACGGCCGCTGCTTGGCCTGCTAATCCGCCCGTTCCGGCCGGCCGGTCGCTAGGGTTCACTGCAACGGTCGGCGCCGCGGCCGCGGGGCGATGAACAGATCGCGGTCCAGCGCGACGCCGAAGACCGGGTCGTGCAGCTGGATCTCGGTGGTCAGGCCCTGGGCGTCCAGCACCGACCAGCGGCGGAACGCCATTGGCTCGGTGTCGAACATCAGGGTCAGGGTGCCGGCGCCGGGATCGTCGGTCTGCACCAGGTCGACCTCGATGCTGCCGCCCGCGTCGCGCAGCCCTGCCACGGTGACGTCGCCGGACAGGCGGACATCCTCGCGGGTGACGAAATCCGCCAGCGTGGAGCCCTGCAGGATATCGCTGCGTTGTCCCAGTTCG
>JAZFQW010000489.1:0-7062 GCA_036445335.1 Alphaproteobacteria bacterium
TCCGGATACCGCCACGCTCGCAGACGCAGGCGTTAGGACGGTCGGCAAGAGCAACAAGCAGATGGCCCACATAGAGGACGTGGATGGAGACGGCGACCTGGACCTGGTGCTGCAGTTTTTGACGATAGACCTGGCGCTTTCGCCCGGTAGCACGGACACTGAGGCCACTCTGAACGCCCAGACCTTCGGCGGCGACTCCGTGACGGGCACCGACTTCGTTCGGATCGTCAAGGACTGCTCGTGATTCGAGTTATTGTTGTGACCTGCGGAGTTTAGATCGGCATCGTTCAGTACGGCTAAGTCGCCGAACACCGCAGTGAAGTAAAGGGAAGCGCTGGGCTTGGGTTGGCCGACATGGCTGCCCAGGCCCGCGCCACCGCGGCTTGCCGGCGCATGGGTCCAAGAATGGGTGAAAACCGCCTATCTGGCACTCGCCCATACGATGATGTTGTCGTCATATGTCGAGGAATGCGGCAATCTGTCGTGAAGGCTTTGACTTCCGCCGTGGGTCAGAATCCGACGTACTTGAATCCGGCCCACTACCCACGGCGTTGACCCCTGACTCCGGTGGGCTTAATTCAGATCCAGCAGGCGACGGCCGGGCCGCGTCCCGATGGCCGGCGGTCATGAGGCACAGGCCGGGCACGGCCGGCCGCGCGCCACACTCCTACATCCGATGGATCGGCAGGTCGCCGCGCAGCTTGTCCAGGCTGCGCGGCCGGGCGCGGAAGAAGGTCAGGCCGGACCACACGCCGCCGTCCATGTCCGCCACCAGCGCGATTGCCCGGTTCTTGCCGGTCCTGATCACCTTGATGTAGCGCCGCCGCGGCAGCACGCGCCCCGACTCCGCCGACCGCGCGAAGCCGACCCAGATCTCCGCCGGGTGTCGGTCGGTGCGGGACGGCCCCGCCACGGTGCGTGCGCACTGTCAGTCGAGCAGGTGGCAGGCGACGCGATGGTTTGGCGCGACGGGCTTCAGGGCGGGCCGTTCTTCGGCACAACGGTCGAAGGCGTAGGGGCAGCGGTCGCGGAACCGGCAGCCGGACGCCGGATTGCGGGCGTCGGGCACGCCGCCGGTGATCGGCAACGGCTCACGCGACTGATCGACGTGCGGCACCGGCACCGCCTTCACCAGCGCCTGGGTGTAGGGGTGCTGCGGCCGGCGCACCACATCCTCGGTCGGGCCGTCCTCGACGACGATGCCGAGATACATCGTTATGGTGCGCTCGCAGACATAGCGCACCAGGGCCAGGTCGTGGGAGATGTAGACCGCGGTCAGGCCCAGCGTGTCGCGCACCTCGCGCATGACGTTCAGGATGCCGGCGCGCACGCTGACATCCAGCATCGACACCGGCTCGTCGGCGACGAAGAATCGGGGCACCAGGACCAGAGCGCGCGCCAACACGACGCGCTGCAGCTGGCCGCCGGACAGCTGGTGCGGAAACTTGTCGTAGTACTGGCCGACATCCGACAGGTGCACCCGACGCATGGCGGTCAGCAGGAGCTCGTCCTGCTCGTCGCGCGGCACCCGCGCGTTGACCAGCGGCTCCGCCAGCGCGCGGTAGATCGTGAAACGCGGGTTGAGGGCGTCGAACGGATTCTGGAAGACGAGCTGCGCCTGCTTGCGGAACGCCTGCAGCTCCGGCCCCTTCAGCGCCGCCAGGTCCGCCCCGTCGAAACGGATCGTGCCGGCGGTCGGGGTGATCAGCTTCAGCAGCGGCCGGCCCATCGTCGTCTTGCCGCAGCCGGACTCGCCCAGGATGCCGACGCTCTCGCCCTGATGCAGGTTGAAGCTGACGCCGTCGACCGCGTGCACGACCGGGCGCCGGCCCGCCAGGACCTCGCCGATCGCGCGGGAGACCGGGAAATGTTTCTTCAGGCCGTCGACCTCTATCAGCGTGGTCATGCCGGGGACCGCTCCCATGTCGCCGGGCTCTCGGCCAGCCGGCGCAGCTCGGCCGCGTCGTCGGCGCGCCAACAGGCCGCGTAGTGATCGTCGCCGACCGGTTCCAGGTCCGGCGGCGCGTCGCAGCGCGGCTGCTGGAACGGGCAGCGTGCCTGGAACCGGCAGCTCTTCGGCGGGTCGATCAGGTCGGGCGGACTGCCGTCGATCGGGACCAGCGTCCCGCCGCTGCGCTGCAGGTCGGGGAAGGCATTGTACAGGCCCATGGTGTAGGGGTGGCTCGGCCGCGTCAGCACCGCCTCGACCGGTCCCGACTCGACGATCTTGCCGGCGTACATCACCACGACCTGGTCGCAGACGTAGGCGACCACGCTGATGTCGTGGGTGACCAGGATGACCGACAGGCCGAGCCGGCGCTGCAGCGCCTTGAACAGGTCCAGCACCTGGCGCTGCACCACCACGTCCAGCGCGGTGACCGGCTCGTCGGCGATGATCAGCCTGGGCTCGAGCGCGAGCGCCAGGGCGATGGCGGCGCGCTGGCGCATCCCGCCGCTGAACTGGTGCGGATAGTCGCGCAGTCGCTTGACGTCCAGGCCGACCATCTGGAACAGCTCGGCGGCGCGGGCGTCGGCGCGCTTCCTGTCGTAGCCGCCGCGGTCGACCAGCACCTCCAGGACCTGCGCGCCGACCCGGTACACCGGGTCCAGCGAGTTCATCGCGCTTTGCGGAATGAACGCGATCTCGCGCCAGCGCAGCGGCGCCATCTTGCGGTGGCTCAGACCGGCCAGGTCGCGGCCGTCGTACACCACCTCGCCGCCGACCACCGACGCGTTGGCGGGAATGACGCCGGTGATGGCGCGCGCCGCGGTGGTCTTGCCGCACCCCGACTCGCCGACCAGGCCGACGACCGCGCCGGCCGGCACGTCGAAGCTGGCGCCGTCGACCGCGCGAATGACGCCGCGGTCGGTGCGGTAGTGGATCTGCAGCCCACGGATCGACAGGATCGGCGGAGGCGGGGGCACCGGCGCCTCACTCCCGCAGCTTGGGAAAGAACACCTCTTCGTAGCCGCGGCTGATGAGGAAGCCGGCGACGACGACGACGACGATGCACAGGCCCGGCGGCACGAACCAGAAGTAGTGGCCGCGCGACAGCGCCTGCGAGGCGTAGGCGTCTTGCAGCATATAGCCCCACGACACCGCGTCGGAGGCGCCGAAGCCGAGGAAGTTGATTGCCGCCTCGGTCAGGATCGCCCAGCCGACCGCGATCGAGCCGTACAGCAGCGACAGCGGCAGGATGTTCGGCGCGATGTGCACGAACAGGATGCGCAGGGTGCCCGAACCGGTCACCTTCGCCGCCTCCACGAACGACCGTTCGCGCAGCGACAGCACCTGGCTGCGGATGACCCGGCCGGTGTTGGGCCACAGCAGCAGGGCGATGCCCAGCACCACGTTCCACATGCTGGGCTCCAGGAACGCCGCCAGGACGATCACGAAGGGCAGGAACGGGATGCCCAGCGCGATGTCGGCGAGCCGCATCAGGACCGTATCGACCATGCCGCCCAGATAGCCCGACACCAGCCCGACCACCGTGCCGACCGTGACCACGGCGATGGCCGCGGCCAGCCCGACGATCAGCGCGCCGCGGGTGCCGTGAACCAGTTGCGAGTAGATGTCGCGGCCCAGATTGGTGGTGCCCAGGAAATGGTCGGCGCCGGCCGGCAGGCTGCGCGCCAGCCGGCCGCTTTCCAGGAACAGGATCTCCAGCGGGTCGTGGGTGGCCAGCACGTCCGCCAGGATCGCCACCAGCACGAAGACCGTGTAGATCACCAGGCCCGCCAGCGCGAACGGATCGTGCGCCGGCAGGGCGATCAGCCGGCGCAGCCCGTCCAGCATCCGGCGCAGGCGCGGCGGCCGCCGCACCGCGATGCGCGGTTCACTCGTGACTGCCATGGGACACCCTGGGATCCAGCACCGCGTACAGCATGTCGGCGATGAAGTTCATGGTCACCAGCACCACGGTGATCAGCAGGAAGGCGCCCTGCGCCAGCGGATAGTCGCTGGACGCCACCGCGTTGACCAGCAGCCGGCCGAGGCCGGGCCAGCTGAACACGGTTTCGACCACGACGTTGCCGCCGACCGAGAAGCCGATGCCCAGCGCGAACGCGGTGACCACCGGCAACATCGCGTTGCGGGCGGCGTGGCGCATGACGATGGTCCATTCCGACAGACCCTTCATGCGCGCCATTGTGACGAATTCCTCCTGCATCACCTCCAGCATGTTGGAGCGCATCAGCAGCAGCGGCAGGCCCTGCAGATAGACCGCCAAAGTCAGCGCCGGCAGCGCCAGATGATGGGCATAATCGGCGGAAAAGATTCGCTGCCAATCGCTGTCCCAGTACGACCCGGTGGCGTTGGCGCCGCCCGACGGGAACCAGTGCAGGTTGAAGCTGAAGATCGCCAGCAGCACCATGCCCAGCCAGAATTCCGGCGCCGCCCGGGTGGTCAGCACGATCGGGATGCCGACGCCCTCGATCCAGGTGCCGCGCTTCCAGGCGAGGAAGGCGCCGACGACGATGCCGAAGACGTAGGCGATGACCAGCGACGTCACCGTCAGCAGGATAGTGTTGGGGAAGACGCTCAGGACGACTTCGGTGACCGGCTTCTTGAAGAAGAACGACCGCCCGAGGTCGCCCTGCACCAGGTTCACCAGGAACTTCCAGTACTGCTCGTAGAGCGGCCGGTCGAGGCCGAACTGGACGATCAGCGCCAGCTGCTGGTCTTCGGTCAACGTGGAGTCGATGAATGCCGCCAGCGGCGTGCCCGGCATCAGCCGGAACATGAAGAACAGGATCGTTGCCACCGCCCACAGGACGAACAGCATATGGAGGAACCGGTTGGCGAAGTAGCTCATGCGGGGACGATACTGGTTTGAGAGACTATTGCGGTGACAGTGACTGCGGCACCGGCCCCATCACACCCCGCGGCGAGGCCGTGGGACGGTGAGGGGGCCGGTGCCATTGTTTCCCAAGTCTCAAGACCTCCGAGATCACGTACCGGGCCCGGTTCGGCAGCGCACGGCCACCCCCGCCCGACGCCGTCGCGGGACGGGCTTGGGTGGTCCACGCGTCGATCGCGCGATCGGTCGCGCCGTGCCGACCGTCACTCGGCGAACTGCTCGGTCACCCCGTCGGGGTAGTGCAGCCTGCCGTCGATGACCTCGTAGCCGCCTTCCGCCAGCAGCGCCTTGGCGACCTCGACACCGGTCTCCATGCTGTCGGTGGCGTCGTTGTGCCAGTACGACAGGGCCGGCGAGACGTGGCTGTTGGCCGCGACCGCGAAGCCGTTCCACGCCGCCGCGACCATCAAGTTGCGGTCGATCGCCAGCGACAGCGCCCTGCGCAGGAACGGGTCGTCGAACGGCGCGCGGCGATGGTTGAAGGCGAGATACTGAAAGCCGATGTCGATCGAGTCGATCACCGACAGGTCGCCGTCCTCCGCGGCCACGTCCAACAGCACCTCGGGGTCGCCGGTATAGTCGCTCATGAAGTTGATTTCGCCGCGCCGCAGCATGCCGAGCCCGGCCTCGACGTTGGGGACGATGCGGATGATCCAGCGGTCGATGTTCGGCGCCGCCCAGTGATCGGCATTGGCCTCCAGTACGACCTCTTCCTGGAAGTTCCAGCGCGCGAAGCGGAACGGCCCGGAGCCGATACGGCTCTCCTCCAGGATCGACTCGGCATTGTCGCCGCCGCCTTCGATGGATGCCATCAGCGGCGCCCAGACGTGCTCGGGCGCCAGGTTCAGCTTGGCCAGCGACGAGGTGAAGAAGGCCGCGCTCGGTTCGGTCAGGGTGAACCGGACGGTGAGCTCGTCCAGCGCCTCCATGCTCTCGATGTTGGCGACGAAGGGCTTGTACATCGGCACCAGGTCGCCGCGCGACGGCGCCTCGAACGAGAAGATCACGTCCGCCGACGTTACCGGCTGGCCGTCGTGCCACGTCATGCCCTCGCGCAGGGTGACGTCCAGCGTGGTGTCGTCGTTCCAGTTGACCGACTCCGCCGCCCACGGCCGCGGCAGCCCGTCCGGTCCGATCCGCATCAGCCGGTCCCAGATCAGCTCGGTCACCCAGCTGTCGGTGGCGCCACTGATGTAGAACGGGTTGATCGCGTTCATCTCGTCGGTGCTGTTCAGGATCATGTCGCGCTGGTCGGTCAGCGGCTCGGCGTTGAGGTAGGTCCAGATGTTCTTGATGCCCAGGCCGGGCTGCTCGACCACGGAGTCGTCGGCGAACACGGTGTTGTCGAAGGCGAAGACCTTGGCGGGATAGACCAGGAACGCATAGACCTGCTCGTCGTCGATGATCTGCTGCGCCTTGAATATCAGCTCGCGGCGGGCCTCCGGATCGGTGGTGCGGCGCTGCTGTTCGGCGATCGCGTCGTACTCGGGGTTGATGTAGCCGACGAAGTTGTAGCCGGTCGGCGCGGTCGACGAATGGAACAGGTTGTAGACGAATTCGTCCGGGTCGCTCCGCTCGGGGCGGCCGACCATCTGCCACATCGTGACGTCCCACTTGTCGCGGTTGTACCAGACCAGGTCGGACTGCTGTGGCCGCGGGATGCCGCGCACGTCGACCTCGATGCCGAGCTCGCGCCAGGACTGGGCGATCAGCTGCGCGGCCTGGTAGGCCTGGGGGTTGGCCGACTGGGTCCGTGCCCACAGGGTGAGCGGCCGGACCTCGTCGCCGGCCGCCATCGCCTGGGGCGCCAGGGCCGTGGCGTCGAGCGCCAGCACGCTCGCGGCGAGCGCGATGGCGGATACCAATGGTGTCGCATTCTTCATGACGTGACTCCTCCTCACACCGGGATGTTCTGTATGGCCTCGTGGAGCCGAGGCCGGGGCCGGGCTGCCCGGGGTCGCCGGTTTTGACGCACCCTAGCACGCGCGCCGCGGATGATGGTGTGGCCGTTGTCGGCGCGGCGCTCGACCGCGGCGTGGTCGGCACTCCGCATCGGTGCGCGGGCCGGGCGCGCCGGCAAGGCCCAAACGGACCGGCCGCAAACGCAGCGGATCCTCATCGGCGACAAGTCCACACCGAGGCAGTTTTACGTGTGCTGAAACTGTCTTTCATTATTCTGTCGCACGAATTATGCTAGTTAAAC
>JAZFQW010000490.1:0-5566 GCA_036445335.1 Alphaproteobacteria bacterium
GTCACCGGCAATTGGATCGAGGCCGCGGCTGAGGCCGGCATCTACGTCTACGATGGCGGCCGCGGGCGGTTCGACGGCAATACCATCGTCGGCAGCGCCTTTTCCGGGATCGTCGTCGGCGCCGGCGGCACTCCGGTACTGACCGGCAACACCATCGTGGAGAATGCCGAGCACGGCGTCCTGGTGCTGGACGGCGGCGGCGGCCGGTTGGACGGCAACACGATCGAGGACAATGGCGGCTATGGCATCGCTATGGCCGAAGGCGCGATAATTCAATTGGACGACAATGCGCTTTCGGGCAACCGCGAGCCGCAGGTCCGGACCGGCGGCTCGGTCCGGGTCCCGCCACCGCCCGCCGAGCCACCTGTCGAGCTGCCGGACGAGCCGACCGACAAGCCGCTGGAGGCGCCGGAATGACGCAGCGTCGCGGGGACCGGCGGCCGGCGGCACGCCACCAGCCGGAGGATGGGCCGTGAGAAGCTATGTGATCGGACGCAGCCCCTATGCCGACGTTGTCCTGGCCGACACTTCGGTGGCCGGGCGCCACGCCGAGATCCTGGTCACCGACGACGGCCGGTTCTATCTCACCGATTGCGCTGCGGAGGCCGGCACCTGGCGGCTGGCGGACGGCGCCGAGCCAGGCGAGCGCTGGGAACCGGTGCGCCAGGACTTTGTCGCCGCCGACGAGCCGCTGCGCCTGGGCGATCACCGCTGCACCGTCGCCACGCTGCTGGGCGCCAAGGCCGGGCGCGAGGGCGCCCACGGCGTCGGAAGCTGGCATCACGACGGACCACCGGACACCAGGTTCGCGCGGCCGCGCGGCCGCGTCGAGCGCGATCCGGAGACCGGCGAGATCGTGCAAAAGAGGCTATAGGAGCCTGTCCGAGCAATGCTTATGGTCCGCACCGCGTTTTCAAGGGCTTGGCCTGGGATGGCGTCGCGTGGCGATGCCGGACGCATCGCGAGCGGCGCCAGACGACGTCCCAAGCCCTTGAAAACACGGCCCTGCGGGTCGACCAGAGAGGCGCGCGCGCGGCGTCGCGGACGCTTGACGATACGCCCGGCATCGACTGCGCGCCCGCTCCTGACACCCGCGCCTCCCTGGTCGATGCTGCCCACAAGCATTCCTCGGACAGGCTCCTAGGACCCGACGATGCCGGACACCACTTCGTACAAGGCCGGGCGGCGCGGGCTGGAGCCCAGGGCGCCGGTGCGGCGGGTGTTCTCGTACCCGGTGATCCTGGTCACCAGCCTGGTGCTGGGCGTCGCCTCGATCGCCCTGATGGATGCCCTCCTGCCCGACACCGCCGCCGTCATCCTGCTCGACCGCGACCGCTCGACCTACCCGGTGACGGTGCAGACAACCATGTGGATCGTTTTCGCGCTCGGCCTCGGCGAGCTGTTCGTCCGGCTGCGCGACGCGATGGCCGAACGGGCCCAGCTGCGCATCGGCTACCTGCCGGAGGACGAGACCACCATGCTGCAGGGGCCGGCGCTGCGGCCGATCTACGCTGCCGCCCGCGGCGCGTTGGAGCCCGGTGGCGGGGCGACGGGCCGCTACCTGCCGCGGCTGATCCAGCGGGTGATCCTGCAGTTCCGCACCAGCCGGTCGATCGAACAGGCCAACTCGCTGCTCAATTCCAGCCTCGAGCTGTGCCTGCACGAGATCGACCTGCGCTACAGCATGATCCGCTACGTCGTGTGGGTGATTCCGACGCTGGGCTTCATCGGCACCGTGGTCGGCATCTCGCTGGCGCTCGCCTTCGCCGGCCAGGTCGACGTGCAGGACCCGACGCTGCTGGCGGAACTGACCAAGCGGCTGGCGGTGGCGTTCAACACGACGCTGTTGGCTCTGGTCATGTCCGCCGTTCTGGTGCTGCTGCAACACATCACCCAGGCCAGGGAGGAGGGGGCGCTGAACGCCGCCGGGCAGTACTGCCTCGACAACCTGATCAACCGGCTCTACGAGGAGTGATCCGCCGTGCTGGTCCGGCCGCGCCGCACTCTCGACGTGCTCAGCATCTCGGCGCTCGACCTGTTCGCCTCGGCGCTCGGCGTGTTCGTGCTGATGACCATCCTGCTTTTCCCGTTCTACCTCAAGCAGCCGTCGATCGAGGCCGATCTGGCCGGCGCCCAGGCAGACCTCTCGGCGTCCGGCCTGGCGCTTACCGAGGCGCGCCGCGCCGCCAGCGAGGCCGCGGAGGCACGCGCGACGGCCGCTGCGCTGCGCAGCCGGTCGGTCGACGAGCTGCAGCAGGCCGAGGCGTCGGTCGCCGAGGCCGAGCAGGCGCTGCAGACCGCCGCCAGCCGGTCGCGCGAGGTCGGCCACGAGATGGCGTCGGTCCAGCAGGAGCTGTCGCGCCTGGCGATCGCCGACCTCGACCTGGTGTTCGTGATGGACGCCACCGGCAGCATGCGCCGGGAGATCGAGGACGTGCAGCGCAGCCTGCTGGGCATCGTGCGGGTGCTGCACCGCCTGGCGCCGACCCTCAGCGTCGGCTTCGTCGCCTTCCGCGACGCCGGCGAGGAGTACGTGACCCGGGCCTTTCCGTTGAGCCCGATGACCGGCGGGAACCTGGCACAGATCCAGGGTTTCGTTCAGCGGATGAGCGCCAAGGGCGGCGGCGACTACCCCGAGGCGGTGGCCCAGGCGCTGCGCCAGGCGGTCGACATGGACTGGCGCGACGAGGCGCAGGGGCGGATCGTGCTGATCGGCGACGCCCCGGCGCATCCCGAAGACTGGTCGCGTGTGCTCACCATGGTGACCGGCTTCCGCGGCGGCCGCCCGTCCGGCGCGCTGCCGCGCGCGGTATCGGCGATCTTCACCGGCAACCGCGACGCTGGGCGGGAGTTCTACCAGCGGCTGGCCGAGGCCGGCGGCGGCGACTACGTCGCCCACCAGGGCCGGATGATGGAAAGCGTGCTGCTGTCGGTGCTGAACGCGCCGGCGGGCACGGATTAGGAACGGCGGCCATGGCGACCGTGCGGACCAGTGGTGTGGTGGACAGCGAAGGCGGCTGGCAGCTGGAGGGTCACGACGGCGCCGGCCGGCCGGTCCGCCTGTGGATCGGCGAGACCCAGCTGGCGCACATCTATCTGGGCGTCACCGTCGGCCGCCACGCGGCCCTGTGCGAGGTGGTGATCGACGACCCCTCGGTGTCGCGCCGGCATTTTCGCATCGGCCGCGGGTCGGCCGGGCTGTATGCCGAGGACGTGCGTTCGCTGAATGGCACCGATCTCGACGGCGCGCCGCTGTTGCCGTTCGCGCCGGTCGCGCTGGCCGATGGCCAGACGCTGACCCTGGGCCGGGTGACACTGACGGTCGCCCGGCGAGTCGACCGGCTGGCGATCTGACCGGTGCGGCGATGAAACGGCCCAGCCGCGAACTCTCGATCTTCAGCCTGTCGGCGCTCGACGTGCTGGCGATGGCGACCGGGACGTTCGTCCTGCTGATGGTGATCCTGATGCCGTATTACCGCATGTCGTTCGACGCCAACGCGGCGATCCAGGGCGCCCTCGCGGCGACGGATGACCAGGCGGCCGAGGCCGATGAGCTGCTGCGCGCCGCCGCCGCCGACGCCCGCGCCGCGGCCGAGCTGCAGGCCGAGGCCGACGAGATCGCCCAGGCTGCGGCAACGGCCCACGCCGCCGCCGCCAGCCTGAGGCAGGACGCCGACGCTGCCGACGGCCGCGCCGGCAGCGACCAGCGTCGGGTCGACGAGATGCGCGCGATCGTCGAACAGCGGGTGATCCGCGAGCTCGACCTGGTGTTCGTCATCGACACCACCGCCAGCATGGGCGGGGTGCTGCGCGAGCTGGCGCTGTCGATGGGCGGCATCGTCCGCGTGCTGGAACGGCTGGTGCCGTCGCTCAGGGTCGGCGTGGTCGCCTACCGCGACCGCGACCTGCGCCAGTGGGTGACCCGGGCGATGCCGCTGACGCCGACCGACCGCGCCGAGGCCGAGGTGCTGTCGTTCGTCGCCGGGCTGCGCGCGTCGAACCGCAGCGGCACGACGGTCGACGAGGATCTGTATGCCGGCCTGGTCGAGGCGCTGGCCATGCGCTTCCGCCCCGGCGCCAAGCAGACCATCATCGTCATCGGCGACGCCCGCGCCCACGATCAAGAGCAGCAGGCGGCGCTCATCGCGGCCGAGCGATTCGCGCTGGGCGGCGAGCGGCGCACCGTGTCGACCCTGTTCATCCCGACCGAATCGTTCCGCCGCTTCGGCCGCGGCGACCGCGAGTTCTTCGCCGTCCTGGCCCGGGCCGGCCGCGGCGAATTCAACGACCACCGCGGCCAGATGATCGAAAGCATCCTGCTGTCGGTGTTCGACGAGTGACGGTGTTCCCTGGCGCGACTTTCCGACGCTCGTGGGCGATCCTCGGGCCTCCTTATCGCCGCCGCCTACCGTGTCGCGCCCAGGCGGCCCGCCCGCGGCGCCGAGTGCCTCGACGGTAGCGCTGCTACGCTCTTCGGCCTTCTCCTGGCGGCCCGCACCGCCCGGATGCGACGCCGGCCATGGCCAGTGTGAGAAGTGCGGGCTAACACAAAAGCCTCCGTCGGTAGGACGGGGCTTGCCGCGTCGATCAGCCGTTTCCACGAATAAAATGGGTGGAAATACCACCCCTGAAATGCCGCAATGTGGATTGGTGCTGCCGTATTTGGACGGCGCTACAAGCCTAATGCTGTCACGGTTGCTGTCAATGTACAGGCCCGCCCAGCCTCGCTATTCAGCGCCGTAGAGCCATTTGCCGTATACCTCGGCGGCGTCGCGGATCAACCTGGGAACCTCGGTGGCAACCTCGTCCCTGGATGCGTCTGGGTGCCGTGCACGATAAGTGATCTCGGCGCGCTCAATGGCGTCGTTATGTTCCAACCTTTCCATGCGTGCTTCTCTGTAGGCGTCGGCGACGGCGTGGAGGTCGGGATTCTTGCGGTCTATTGGCATTGGGCGGGACGATAGCACAATGTCACCGGCCGCAGTGGATCTCATATCCATCTGGTGACGTTGCGAAATCCTGTCGCCGACATCGGCGACAAAGCGAGGCACCGCGTTGACGATGCCCGCCCCGCGCGGCCGGCCTGGATGCCGCATGACCGCCGGCCGCACCGAGAACCGGTTTCATCTGCACCGATCCGCTGTTGTATGGGCTCGATCCCAGGCCGACACAACTGGCCACGTCGCGCCGATTGGCGAAGTCATGGTGGAAGACCTCGTCTGCCAGGATGCTGGCCGATGCTCGACATGGGGCCGTATTACCTGACCGCGCTGGTGAACCTGTTGGCCCCGTCGCGCGGGTCTGCGGCGTGACGGCGGCCGGCCTGTCGACCCGCGTCATCGCCAGCGAGCCGCGCCAGGTCGAGGCGATCGTGGTCGCGACCGACACCCATATCGCCGGCACCCTGGCGTTTGCCAGCGGCGCGGTGATCTCGATCTGCACCAGCTTCGATGTGTGGAAGCACGGCCACGGCCCGCTGGAGCTGTACGGCGAGGAGGGGTCGATGCGGATCCCCGACCCGAACCATTTTGGCGCGCCGGTCTCGCTCTCGCGCCGCGGCGGGGAC
>JAZFQW010000491.1:0-5119 GCA_036445335.1 Alphaproteobacteria bacterium
GCGGCCGACGCCAGCACCGGCTTCGACAGCGTCTTGCACATCTGCTCCATCCGGCTGGCGTAATTGACCGTCGGGCCGATCACCGTGAAGTCGAGCCGGTCGGGGGCGCCGATATTGCCGTAGATCACGTCGCCCAGATGCAGCGCGACGCCGAACTCCACCGCCGGCAGGCCGGCCGCCTGCCGTTCGCCGGCCAGGGCCGCCATGCCGGCCCGCGCCGCGCGCACCGCGTTCAGCGCCGCGGCGCAGGCGCGGGCGGGGCCGGCCTCGGCGATCGGGAAGATCGCCAGCAGGCCGTCGCCGATGAATTTCAGGACCTCGCCGCGGAACGCCTTGATCGGCCCGGCCAGGCGCTCGACATGGGCGTTCAGCAGGGCGATGACGGCGTCGCCCGGCAGCCGCTCGGACAGCTCGGTGAAGCCGCGCATGTCGGAATACCACAGCACCGCGTTGATGGTCTCGCCGCTGCCGCGCTGGATCTCGCCGGCCAGGACGCGGGCACCGGAGCGTTTGCCCAGATAGGTCTCCATCAGCGCCACCGCGGTCTGGCGCGTAACCAGCGTCTCCAGCGGCGCCGCCAGGACGCGGGCCAGCCGCGCCAGGCCGGCGACTTCGCGGTCGGTCAGGCCGCCGTCGCGGTCGGTCGCCCAGGTGATGGCGTGGCGCTCGCCGTCGCCGCACGCCACCGCGCAGGCCAGGTAGTCGGTCGCCCCCTCGGCGGCCAGCGCGGCGAGCGACGGGTCGGCCGCCACGTCGGCGGCGGTGGGATCGCACGACCGCCAGCGCCGCCGGTCGGCATCGCCGTCGAGCGGCTGGACCGGCCCGCGTCCGGCGCCGAACGGCAGTCCGCCGTGAAACTGCGGGATCTCGATCACCTGGCCGGTGGCGCGCCGCCATTCGAACTCCGACCCGGCGACCAGCGGGTGCAGCGTGTGGACGTGCAGCGAACTGCGCAGCAGCGGCAGCCCGGCCGCCGCCAGCCGCTCGCTGATGCCGGCCAGCAGCGCCGGGATGCTGCCGCCCCTGGTGCCGTTCAGCATCAGCCAGTCGGCGGCGTCGGCGAAGGCCGCAGAGGCGGTCGGGTCGGCGGTCGGATCGGCGGTCGGGTCGGCCAATTGCGGTCGCTCCGGGCGATGGCTGGCGCGGCATCGGACCCATCCACTATAGCCCTGTCGGCCGCACCGGCGACCGGTTCAAGATGTAAGTTGACACTTACGTAAGTCGTGTCTTACATTCCCGCCCATGGACGAAGCGTTGCGCGCGCTGGCCGACCGAACGCGTCGGCGCATCCTGTCGATGGTCAACGAGACCGAGCGGACCGCCGGCGACATCGCCGCGAATTTCGACATCAGCCGGCCGGCGGTGTCGCAGCACCTGAAGGTTCTGCTGGACTCGGGGCTGGTGGTGGTGCGGGCGGACGGGACGCGGCGGCATTACCGGGTCAACCGCGGCTCGATGCTGGCGGTCCGGGCGCTTCTGGAGGAATACTGGGACGACCGTCTCGCCCGGCTCAAACGGGCCGCCGAGGCGGAACAGAGGGCGAAGGGAGCATAACGGCAATGACCACGGGCAATGGATCGATCAGACGCGAGGTGTTCATCGAGGCCGAGCGGGCGACGGTGTTCGCGTTCTTCACCGACCCTGACAAGATGAGCCGCTGGATGGGCGTGTCGCACGAACTCGAACCGCACCAGGGCGGTATCTTCCTGGTCGACGTTCACCACGGCAACGTCGCCAAAGGCGAGTTCCGCGAGGTGACCCCGAACTCCCGCCTGGTCTACAGCTGGGGCTGGGAGTCTGTGGACCTCGGGGTGCCTCCGGGCTCGTCGCTGATCGAGGTCGACCTAGTGCCGAAGGACAACGGGACGCTTTTGACGCTGACCCATTCCGGCCTTCCGGAGCCCGCCGTGGCGCCCCATACCGAGGGCTGGATCCATTACATGGGCCGACTCGTCATCGCCGCCGGCGGCGGCGATCCCGGACCCGACCCGTGGACCCAGGACAAGCCCGAGGAATGACCGGACGGTCGAGTCCGCGGGAGTGATCGACCGACGACGCCTCCGCGCGGCATCGTGACTGATTTATCCGATGGATCGCGGCCGACTCCGGCCAATCCGACCTGGGAGGAAACCATGGACTATTTTCTGATCCGGTATCGCGTGCGCCCGGACAAGGCAGCGGAACAGGCGGCGGCGGTCCGCGAGTTCGTCGCCGCGATCGCCGCCGATGCCGAAGCGCAAATCGGCTACACGGTATACCGGGCCGACGAGACCGCGTTCGTCCATCTCGCCGAGGTGGCCGACGCCGAGACGCTGGCGCGGCTGCAGTCGCGCCCGTATTTCAAGGCCTTCGCCGAGGGCATGCGGCCGCGCTGCGAGGCGCCGCCGGAGGTCACCAAGCTGGCGCGGTTCTTATCTACCTCAGGCTGAGGTCAGCCGCCGCGCAGCTCGGCGATCGGCTGACGGTACTGCGGCTCGATGTCCCAGGGGAAGAAGATCCAGGTGTCCTGGCTGACCTCGGTGATATAGGTGTCGACCATCGGCCGGCCCGCCGGCTTGGCATAGATCGTCGCGAAATGCGCCTTCGGCAGCATCTCGCGCACCAGCTTGGCGGTCTTCCCGGTATCGACCAGGTCGTCGACGATCAGCCAGCCCTCGCCGTCGCCGTCATGGCGCTTGAGGATGCGCGGCTCGCGCTGGTCCTGGTGGTCGTAGGTCGACACGCACACCGTGTCGAGCAGGCGGATGTCGAGTTCGCGGGCGATGATCGCCGCGGGGACCATCCCGCCGCGGGTGATGGCGACGATTCCGGTCCACGGGCCGCCGTCGGCCAGCCGCCACGACAGCGCCTTGGCGTGACGGTGCAGCTCTTCCCAAGATACCGGGAAATTCTTGCTGAACTGGGCGGACTCGGCCACGATCGCGATCCCCTGCCTGCCATGGTGTTCCGAGCGTTGACGGCACTCGACCGTCGGTCTTATAGCCGAAGCGTCGGGGCCGGGCAATCGGCCCGACCACCGGTTAGGTCGTCTGCTCGCCGCTGCGGTGGAGCGTGACGCCGTTGATTCGCCAGCCGCCGTCGGGCTGCCTTTCCACGAAATAGTGGGCGATCACCGGCACGCCGTCCGGCCCGACCAGCAGCACCCGTTGGGTCAATCGGCCGCCCTCGATCACCAGGTCGAGGAAACGCACCTCGCGCGGCCGGTAGACCGGCATAAAGCCGGTGCGGACCATGTCCATGAAGATCTCCGGCGTGCGGAAGATCCGCTGGATGCCCGGCGACGCATAGTCGAACGCCTCGACCGCCCTGTCCGCCTGGAATGCCGCCAGTTGCCGTTCGATCACCGCCACGATGGCGCCGCGGTCGCCTGTGGGCAGGTCGGGCGATTGGGCGATCGCGGATGAGGCGAGCGCTGCCAGCATGGCGGCCACCCCGATCATGTGCCTGAATAACATCATTCCCGCACCTCGCTTGGTCATGGCGACGACGATCGCCTATGGGTCCGAAATAGACAAGTCACGACCGTGCCGCCCGGACAGGCTCCTAGCGCACGTACAGCCTGACCTCGCCGCCGGCCAGGTCGGGGCTGGCCAGGGCGGTCAGGAACACCTGCTCCGGCGGCAGACCCATGTCGATCAGGGCGCGCTTGACGTCCTCGGCGTGGTCGCGGACAACGGCGACCGGCCGGTCTGCGGCGCCGGCCGGACTGACCGCGACCAGCGTGAACACCGCGCTCGGCCGGCGTTCCAGCGCCAGGCTGACGGCGCGATAGAGCGGCTGCTGGTAGTGCACGTCCGGGCGGTCGAAGCGGATTACCACCAGCGGCCGGTCGCCGCGCCCGGGCGCCACCGGACGCGCCGGCGACGCGGTCGCGCCGACGAAGGCGCGGTTGGCCAGGCTGATGCCGTAAGGCTCGCCGTTGGCGACCGCGAGCTGCAGGATCTGCAGATTGTCTCGCTCGGCGGCCAGATGGCTGTTCTGGCGGCTGATGTCCTGCGAGATCGCGCCGAGCATCCGCTCCAGCAGCCGCGCGGTGTGCCCGGCGCCGGCGTTGACCAGGGCAAGCTGGCGGCGGTCCGCGTCGGCCGTGCCGACCTCGGGGTCGGCGGCGCGCGCCGACCCGGCGATGCCGATCACCGTCGGTCGCCGGCCCGACACCGTGGTCGACAGATCGTTCATGTCGGCGACCGATCCGGCTATGCGCTCCAATATCGTGTAGGCGCCGCGCAGCTGCCGCCGCAGCGCCGCGTCGCCCGGCGTCGCGCCGCCGGCCAGCGCGGTGCTGATGGCTGTGACCAGCTCCTGGTAGCGGTCGGCGTTGCCGAGGCTGCCGGCGCGGATCGCCTGGAGCCGCTGGTTGTCGTCGCCGAGGTCGCGCTGCACCGCGCGCAGCTCGGCGCCCAGCCGGCGGGCCTGGCGCCCCGCCTCGGTGCCCGTCCGCGCGCCCAGGACGACGGCTTCGGGCTCGAAGCTGGCGTCGTCCAGCGCCAGCGGGCGCGGCCAGTCGTCACGCGGCGCCGGCACCACCGGGCCGGCGGGCACCGCAGCGGCCACCTGCTCGCCGGCCAGCGCCGGCCACAGCGGCCGCGGGTCCGGCACGCAGGCGCAGATCAGAAGCGCCGTCGCGATTGCCGGTGGACCGATCCAGGGTGTCGGCATGTCCGCTGCCCGCACTTGGGCGACGTGAGGCTCGTCGCCGTGGAAGACCCGACGACCATAGCAAAACAGCGACCGCGCGACACCGATATTGCACCCCCGCGCGGCGCCGCGGCGGCAACCGTGCGGTCGCGGCACGCCGCGCTTGCCATGGCCATCCGAGTTGAGTAGCTTCCCGCATCGCGCACGGGGGCCGGCCGCGGCGCCCGCCCCGGCGGCGACGCGCCCGTAGCTCAACTGGATAGAGCACCTGACTACGGATCAGGAGGTTGGGAGTTCGAACCTCTCCGGGCGTGCCATTAAATCATCGCGTTCTCTGGCGATCGTGCGACCGGGGGTAACGTCGTGAGGACTCAACAACTCTCGATATTGGCCATTCTTGTCTTTGGGCTGGGCGCCAGTGGTAGCGCCGACCTATACAAGCTCGAAGCTGCAATTCTGAACGTTAAGCCAGGTGAAGGGA
>JAZFQW010000492.1:0-5170 GCA_036445335.1 Alphaproteobacteria bacterium
GCCTATTTCGACGCCAACCGGCGGCGCTGGGACGAGGTCGTGGACATCCACCTGAAGTCGGGGTCCGGCGCCTACCGCGTGGCCGACTTCCGGGCCGGCCGTGACGTCCTGTTGCCGATCGAGAGCGGCGAGATCGGCGACGTCGACGGCCGCTCGCTGTTGCACCTGCAATGCCATTTCGGGCTGGACACGCTGGGCTTGGCGCGCCGCGGCGCCACCGTCACCGGCCTCGACTTCGCACCCAGGGCGATCGCCGCCGCCCGCGCGCTGTCGGCCGAGACCGGCGTGCCGGGAACCTTCGTGGAGGGCAATCTGTACGACGCGCCGGCGCTGATCGACGGCCGGTTCGACATCGTCTACGTGACCTGGGGGGCGATCAACTGGCTGCCCGACATCGCCCGCTGGGCGGCGATCGCCGCCGGGTTCCTGAACCCCGGCGGGTTCCTCTATTTGCTGGAAGGGCATCCGGCGGCCGAGATGCTGGAGCCCGGCGTCGACGGCCGGCTGACCCCGACCTATGCCTATTTCCCCGCCGACACGCCGCTGGTGTTCGACGACGACCGGACCTACACCGGCGACCCGGACCGCCTGACCAACACCAGGGCCTACGAGTGGATCCACCCGCTGGGCGCCATCGTCACCGCCCTGGCCGAAACGGGCCTGGCGATCGACTTCCTGCATGAGCACGACCGCCTGGTCTGGCAGATGTTCCCGTCGATGACCGAGGGCGCCGACCGCATGTTCCGGCTGCCGCCCGACCACCCGCCGGTGCCGCTCGCCTACTCGCTGAAGGCGTCACGGCGATAATCTGCTGGCCCGGCGGGCACGCCGCGCCTTAGGCCGAGTCGACGTGGCCGGGCGTGGCGCCCACCACCACGCCCGCCCAACCTATGTTGGTCTAAGCCGCTGTTGGTCTAAGCCGCGACGCGTCCGTTGGCCGGAACGAACGGGAAGTCCACCTCGGTCTCGGCGATGTGGTTGAAGTAGTTGCTGAAGGTGTTCAGCGCGACGGCGCCGACGATCTCGGCGATCTCGCCGTCGCCGTAGCCGGCGTCGCGGATCTGCCGGATGTCGTCGTCGCTCACGAAGCCGCGGGTCGCCGTCACCTGAACGGCGAAGGCGAGCGCCGCGGCGACCTTCGGGTCGCTCGACCAGCCCCCGAGGTTGCGCGCCAGCTCGTCCTCGGCAACGCCGGCGCCCTTGGCCATCAGCGTGTGGGCCGAGGCGCAATAGTCGCAGCCGTTGACGCCGGCGACCGCGAGGGCGATCTGCTCGCCCAGCTTGCGGCCGAGGCGGCCGGCGCCCAACGCCTTGCCGAAGCTCAGATAGGCGTCCAGCGCCGCCGGCGAATGGGCCAGCGTGCGCATCAGGTTCGGCGCGACGCCGAGCGCCTTCTGGACGCCGTCGAGCAGGGTCTTGGCCTTGCCTTCGGCGGCGGCGGGGTCGAGTGCGGTCAAACGGGGCATGCGATGTCTCCTGGAATAGGCGACCGGCGCGTCGGCCGGGCGTGGATGTGGAATTGTTTGGCCCCGGGGGATCGACGCCCACGCGGCCGGCACCGCCAATATATAGACAGACCGGTCTATACATTCAACTCGATGACAGAGAAATAATGACGGAGGAAGCGCCCCGATCTGCTGACAGTCGGCTCACCTCCGATGTTTACACCGGCCACTTGCCAAGGCGCCACCCATTGCCATATTATACAGATCGGTTTGTACAAATTGGCGCAAGGAGCCCCGAGGCATGGCCGTTTCCAGACGCGACCACCTGGTCGATACCGCACTGGAGCTGTTCCACCGCGACGGCTTCCACGCCACCGGCATCGACCGCATCCTGGCCGAGTCCGGTGTCGCCAAGATGACCCTGTACAAGCACTTCAAGTCGAAGGACGAACTGATCCTGGCGGCGCTCAGGCGGCGCGACGAGCGCTTCCGCAACTGGCTGATGCGCGAGATCGAACGGCTGGACAAGACGCCGCGCGGCCGGTTGCTGGCGGTGTTCGACGCGCTGGCGGCGTATTGCGAAATGCGCCACTTCGGCGGCTGCTTCTTCGTCAACGCCGCGGCCGAGTACGGCAGTCGCGAGGATCCGATTCACGTCGCGGCGGCCGAGCACAAGCGACTGGTCTTCACCTATGTGCGCGGACTGGCGGCCGCGGCGGGCGCCGCCGACGCCGACACGCTGGCCCGCCAGATCACCCTGCTGATGGAGGGCGCGATTGTCACCGCCTACGTCGCCGGCATCGCCGACACGGCGGGCCAGGCCAAGGACGCCGCGCAGATCCTGATCGCCGCCGCCATCCCGCCCGCCTCGTCGGCAGTCTGACATCAGTCATCATCACCAAGCCACGAAGGAACCGGAAGGCGCAGTGAAGCCTCCCTTGGAGTCTCCGTGGTGACTCCGGTTTGTTGATTTTCCGGCTTAACGCCGGAGTGTGGGATCGAGGAAGCCCCGATTGACGCAGTTTCTCGGCTCGCCGTCGCGCAGATGCGCCAACAGGGTCTCGACCGACGTGCGCCGCAATTCTTCGGCGCTCTCCGGGCTGCTCCAGGCGGCGCGCGGGTGATCACCATCCGACCGTCGCAGGCGGCGAGATACTCCGCGGCGATGGCGGCGAAATCGCGCCGCCGGCGGACCTTGAACCGGCACCAGTCGCCAGCGGTCCGCCGCTCCACTTCGGCGTCGTCGCGGCATTGCGCGTCGGGAGCCAGAACCTGAATGACCATGGCGGTCGCCCTCCCCCGTGCGCCGATCATAGCGTCTCGCGGCGCCGTCTGGCACACTGGTGGCGGGAAACGCAGACGATGGACGCGGCGGAAATCGATCGGGCGGCCGGGCTGCTGTGTCGCAACCGGCTGGCGCCGGGGCCGTTCGACGGCTTACCGGCGCCGTGCCGGCCGGGCACCGAGGCCGACGGCTATGCCATCCAGGCGGCGCTGGCGCGGCACCTCGGCGATGCCGGCCTGGGCCCGCCGGCCGGTGCCAAGATCGGCTGCACCACGCCGGTCATGCAGGCCTTCATGAAGATCGGCTCGCCTTGCGCCGGCACGATGTACCACGGCGGACTGCGCCACGGCCATGGCGCGCTGCGCCACCGCGATTTCCACCATGTCGGGGTGGAGTGCGAGATCGCCGTGCGGCTCGCCGCCGACCTGCCGCCCGCCGTGGCACCCTATCGCCGCGACGACGTGGCGCCGGCGGTCGGCGCCTGCATGGCGGCGATCGAGATCGTCGACGACCGCTACCGCGACTTCCGGTCGCTCGACGTGGCAACGCTGATCGCCGACGACTTCTTCCACGCCGGCGCGGTGCTGGGCGCGCCGGTGTCGGATTGGCGCGGCCTCGACCTCGCCGGCGCGCGGGGCGGCATGACGATCAACGGCGAGCCGGTGGGCACCGGCCACGGCGCCGACATCATGGGCCATCCGTTCGAGGCGCTGGCCTGGCTGGCCAATGCGCAGGGCTTGCAGAACCGGCGCCTGGCCGCCGATGCGGTGATCCTGCTGGGCAGCGTCGTGGAGACCCGCTGGGTCACCGCCGGCGACACCGTTGAGATCGCCGTCGACGGCCTGGGCACCGCCACCGCCATTTTTGCCTAGCCCGCGCTTCCCAACTGGCCGCGGTCCGGGACGACGCTACACCTACGTTGTTCAGCGTGATGTGTGCGGGCAGGACCTCAGGAGGTCGGCGCACCCGGCCTGGCGCCGAGGCCCGGTGCTACGGCGCCACTTCGAAGGCCGTGCGGCCGGCCTCGATCATATCCGACAGGTGCCGGACCAGGGTCCACTGCTGGCGCGCGCCGATGACGAACTTCAGCCCGATCCGGTTGGTCGAGCGGTGCACGACCTCGGCGTTCAGCCGTCCGACGTTGAAGATGTCGATCGCCACGGCGTCACCGACCGCCGGCAGGTCGTCGCCGAAGATCAGCGCGCCGCCGGCGGAGATGTCGTTGACCGTGCACGGCACCTCGCGGCCCTTCGCCACAAGGTGCGCCGGCTGGTCGACATCGAGCCGCGGAAACCGCCGCGAGTCCTTGGCACACGTCCCCTCCTCGCCGCCTCCGACCGGTGCGCCGCCGGTCAATCGGGTCGACAGGTAGTCCCACAGGCGCTCGATCTCGCTGGACGGCGGGTCCTGCGTTCGGGCTTCGGCGACGGTCCGCCCGTACGCCATGGTCAGACCGAACTCGCTGCTGGACGGAACGATGGTGGTGGCCACGGTACCGTGCTGCGCCAGCGCCGCCACCGCCTCCGCCGTGATGTCGGTTTGCGGCGACCCGCCGTTGATGACGAACACATGTGGCCGGCCCAGCCGCTCCACGACCTCGACCGTCGCGCCGGCGGCCTTCAGATCGTACTGGCTGGGACGGACCGGAATGGCGACCAGGTCCGCCAGAGCGATGACCCTCTCGATCCCAGCGTCGATCTCCGCCGGCGTGTCGATCACCACCAGTTCCGCGTTTTCGCCGCGCAGCCCCGCGATCGCCTCGCCGATGTCCGCGCCGTCGACATCGATCACCGCCGGCCCGGGCTGCGAGCGGAGTTCGCGCCATTTCGACAGCGCCCCGCGCGGATCGGCGTCGATCATCGCCACCGGCGCAACGCCGCCGCGGTGCGCGTGCGCCGCCACGTGGGCGGCCAGAGTGGTCTTGCCTGCACCGTTCGCGACCGAAGCAAAAGCCAATACCTGCATCGCAAGTCAACCCCGCTGTACCCGCCGAATTCCGCGGCGGGGCCGCCAATCGACGGGCGGCGACAAGACTATCCAAAAGTCGGACCAATATTATGCAAGGATAGATTAAATGACCGTTAACAACTTGATTGAAATAATATTTGACAATCCACAGATAAAATTGGTAAACGGAAAGTAAAGCCAGAACGCGACGGCGCGTAATTAGTGAATATTACGCGGCGCGATATATAGTCCGAGGTTGATCAGGCGCGGCAACCGCGCCGGTCCGCGCGTGGCGCCAATCACGGCGCGGCGATGGGGATCCGCGCCGGGACAGGCTCGGACCCGGCGCCCCGGCATCCGCCGCCAACGGCTTGCCACGGCATCGGTTGTGGCCGGTGCCCATGGTCGGCGTCGCGTCCAGGCGGTCCGAGCCGCCAGGAGAAGGCCGAAGAGCGTAGCTGCGCTACGGTCGACGCCTTCGACACAGCGGGAG
>JAZFQW010000493.1:0-9412 GCA_036445335.1 Alphaproteobacteria bacterium
TTGAAAACGCGGTGCGGACCATAAGCATTACTCGGACAGGCTCCTAGTTCGGCGACCGGCGAACGCCGGTCCGATATCGACATAGATAGGCATGGTGGCGCGGCCAATCGACCATCCGATTCGCGCCTTGCGCGCGCGGCACCGGCCATGGCAGGTCTAACCCGCACGTCTCACGCAAGCCGCGGCCAGCGTGAGACATGGGGGCAAGCCCATGGCACGGCACCGAACACGGGGCGCACAGCCGCGCGCCGCAGGCGCCGAGTTCGAGGTGACGATCGACCATATTGGCGGCCGCGGCGACGGCGTCGCGATCCATCAGGGGCGGCCGCTGTTCGTGCCGCTGACCGTGCCGGGCGACCGTGTCGTGGTGCGGGTCGACGGTCGGCGCGGCGACGGGCTTGCCGGCACCGTCCGGACCATGCTGGCCGCCGGCGCGGATCGGGCGGCGGCGCCTTGTCCGCATTTCGGCCGGTGCGGCGGCTGCCTGCTGCAGCACGTCGCCGACGCGGCGTACCGCCGATGGAAGGAGGGCGTGGTGTGGCGGGCGCTGGCCCATCACGGCTTGTCGGCGGTGACCGTGGCGCCGCTGCTGGCGCTGCCCGCCGGCGGCCGCCGCCGCGCCACAATCGCCGCGCGCCGGGTCGGCGACACGGTGGTCCTGGGGTTCCACGAGTATCGCGGCCGACGCATCGCCGACCTGTCGACCTGCCTGGTGCTGGTGCCGGCGCTGGTCGCCCTGCTGGCACCGCTGCGCGCCGTGCTGGCGGATGTGCTGCGTCCCGGCGAGGCGGTGGCGATCGCGGTCGCTGCGCTCGACGACGGACACGACTTGGTGATCGCCGCCGGCCGCGCGCCCGACGTGGCCGATCGTGAACGGCTGGCGGACTTCGCCGCGGCGGCGGATCTGGCGCGCCTGTCGTGGCGCCTGGGCGACGGGCCGCCCGACCCGGTGGCGCACCGGCGATCGGGGATCGTGCGCTTCGGCGCCGTCGACGTGGTGGTGCCGCCCGGCGGGTTCCTGCAGGCCAGCGCCGCCGGCGAGGAAGCGCTGACCGGCATGGTGCTGGATGGCGTCGGACCGGCGGGCGCGGTCGCCGACCTGTTCGCCGGGGTCGGAACGTTCGCCTTGCCGCTGAGCGACCGGGCGCGGGTCCACGCGGTGGACGGCGACGGCGCGGCGATCGCCGCGCTGGCCGCGGCGGCGCGCCGCGCCGGTCGCGCCGGCCGCATCGATGCGGTGGCGCGCGACCTCCATCGCGATCCGCTGTCGGCGGCGGAGCTGGCGCGGTTCGACGCCGTGGTGTTCGACCCGCCGCGCCAGGGCGCCCGCGCCCAGGCCGCCGAGCTGGCCGGGTCGGCGGTCCCTACAGTGGTCGGCGTCTCGTGCAACCCGGCCAGCTTCGCTCGCGACGCCGCGCTGCTGGTCGCCGGCGGCTACCGGCTCGACCGGGTCACCCCGATCGACCAGTTCCAATGGTCGCCGCACGTCGAGCTGGTCGGGACCTTTCGTCGGCCATAGCCAGCCGGAGCCAGCGCCTATTCCGCCGCCGCGGTGGCCTGGTCCTTCGCCACCGTGCTGACGCCGAGATCGTGCAGCACGGCGTATGCCGCGGGGACGACGATGAGGATCAACACGGTCGACGCTAACAGGCCGAAGGCGATCGAGGTCACCAGCGGGATCAGAACCTGCGCCTGCAGGCTGCGCTCGAACAGCAGCGGCAGCAGCCCGGCGATGGTGGTCATCGAGGTCAGCAGCACCGGACGGAACCGGTCGCGGCTGGCCTGGCGGGCGGCGTCGACCACGTCGGCGCCGGCGGCGGCGTGGCGCTTCACGAAGATGACCAGCAGGATCGAGTCATTGACGACGATGCCGGACAGCGACACCATGCCCATCATGCTGGGCATCGACAGCTCCAGCCCCATCAGCAGATGGCCCCAGATGACCCCGATCAGTGCCAGCGGGATCGCCAGGATGACGATGACCGGCTCCAGATAGCTGCGGAACTGGAAACTGAGCAGCAGGAAGATCCCCACCAGGCCGATCAGGAAGCCGCGGCGCAGCGACGCGCCGGTCTCGGCCTGCTCCGCCGCCTGACCCTCCAGCACCACCTCGACCTCGGGATAGCGGTCGCGCAGGCCCGGCAGGTAGCGCTCGGCGGTGTTCGCCAGGACCTCGTTGACGTTGGCGACCGTGCCGTCGACGTCGCCGCGGATCGTCACGGTGCGCAGGCCGTCGATGCGGGCGATCCGTGCGAAACCGCGGCCTTGCTCGAGCTCGGCGACGGCGGTCAGCGGCACCTGGCCGCCACCCGCCAGGGTGACGGCGAAATAGTCGAGATCGGCCAGGCTGTCCTGGTCGGCGGCGGGCAGTTGCACGTCGATCTCGAAGCTCTCGGCGCCGACCTGGATCTCCGCCGCCGTCCGGCCCTGATAGGCGGCGCGCAGCTGGCCTGCGATCTCGGCGGCGTCGAGCCCCAGGGCGAGGGCGCCTTGGCGCAACGACAGCCGGATCTCCGGCTTGCCGGGGCGCAGGTCGTCCTGCAGGTCGAGCACGCCGTCATAGCTGTCGAGCCAATTCGTCAGCTCCAGCGACGCCGCCTTCAACACCGCCAGGTCGGCGCCCTGCAGGCGGATCTCGATCGGCAGGCCGGCCGGGCCGATCTGCGGCTCCTTGAACGCGATCGAGACGATGTCGGGGATCGCGCCGACCTCGTCGCGCCACAGGTTGAGCACGTCGTCGACCCGCGCGTCGCGCCGTTCGGCGGTCAGCAGATCGGCGGTAACGGTGGCCAGGTGGGCGCCGGACTCGTAGGCGTCGGCGTTGGTGCTGTATTGGATCAGAACGTTGCGGACCAGCCGCTGGCCGTCGGGCTGGCGCGGCGCAAAGGCGTCGTCCACCCGGCCCAGCGCCGCCTCGACCCGGGCAACGATCCGTTCGGTTCGCTCCAGCGGCGTCCCCTGGGGCAGCAGGATCCGCGCCTCGATCACGTCGCCGTCGAGATCGGGGAAGGCGCGGAACTTGAGCGCGCCGCCGGCCAGCATGCTGACCGACACTAGGAATATCATGATCACCAGCCCGACCGTCAGGTAGCGCCAGCGCACCGCGGCGTCGACGATCGGCCCCAGCACGTCCTCGCGCAGCCGTTCGAAGCCGACGTCGAAGCGGTCGCGGAACCGCGTCCGGCGGGCGTGCTTCAGCGAATGCGCCATGTGGTGCGGCAGGATCAGGAAGGCCTCGATAAGGCTGACCGACAGGGTCACGATCAGGACTACGGGCACGACCTTCAGCACCTTGCCGATGTCGCCGGTCAGGAACGCCAGCGGCCCGAACACGCAGACCGAAGTGACGAACGACGACGCGACGCCGATCGCCACCTCGCCGGTCCCGTCGACGGCGGCGTCGAGCGGCGATTTGCCGCGCTTCAGGCTGCTGGCGATGTTCTCGGCGATGACGATGCTGTCGTCCATCAGCAGGCCGATCGCGATCAGCAGCGCCACCATGGTCAGCATGTCGATCGACAGCCCGATCAGGGTCATGACGAACAGCGTGCCCATGAACGACGTCGGCAACCCCATCGCCACCCAGAACGAGAACCGGACCGAAAAGAACAGCCACAGCGTCAGGAACACCAGGAACAGGCCCTGCAGGCCGTTGCGCACCAGCATCGACAGCCGGTCCTCGACGATCGAGGCGATGTCGCGGGTCAACGCGAACGCGACGCCGGGCGGCGCGCGGCGCTGCTCGTCGGCGACGAACGCGCGGACCGCGCCGACGACCGACAGGGTGTCCTGCTGCTTGGTCTTGGTCACCTGCAGGATCGCCGCGCGCCGCCCGTTGAACAGCACCCGCACCTCGTCCTGCTCGAACCGGTCGGTGATCGTGGCGATCTGGCCCAGCCGCAGCTCCGCCCCGCTGGTCGCCCCCAGCACCACCAGGTCGCGGAACTCGCGCGGGTTCTCGCGGCGGTCGTCGAAGCGCACCAGCACGTCGCGCTCGCCGGTCTCCACCGTGCCCGACGGCAAATCGACGCTCTGCCGCTCGACCACGGCGGCGATATCGGAGACGCTCAGGCCGTACTGCCGCAGCGCGTCGGCGTCGGGAGTGATGCGGATCTGCCGGTCGGAGAACCCCTGCAACTCGACCTGGCTCACCTCCGGCAGCCGGGTCAACCGGTCCTTCACCTGTTCGGCGAATACCTTGAGGTCGGGCTCGGCCATCGGGCCGGTGATGGCGACCGAGACGACAAGGTCGGTCTGGTTGATCTGCTGCACCACCGGGTCCTCGATGACCTCGGGAAAGCCGTCGATGGCGTCGACCTCGGTCTTGATGTCGGTGATGAAGCGGTCGATGGCGCCGCCGGGCGCCATCTCGATGGTCGCGCTGCCCAGGCCCTCGCGCGCCTCGCAGCGGACCTCGCTCAGATCGGTCAGCCCGTCGACCGCCTCTTCGATGCGCTGGCAGATCGCCTCTTCGACCTCCTCGGCGGCGGCGCCCGGATAGACCACGCTGACCTGGACCGCGTCGGTGGAAAAGTCGGGGAAGGTCTCGCGCCTGAGGCTGGGCAGGGCGGCCAGCCCGAGGACGATCAGCATGATCATCAGCAGGTTGGCGGCGGTCGGATGGCCGGCGAAATAGCGGATCATCGGCGTCGCCTCAGCGCACCGCCACGTCGCCGGCGGCCTCGGCCAGCAGCCGCTCGCCAAGCGCGGCATCGGGCGTCGGCGCCAGCAGCATGCCGGCGATCGCCGGGATCAGGTCGGTGACGACGACCCGGTCGCCGGCGGCCAGCCCGGCGTCGACCACGACGAAGTCGCTTTGCGCCGGCCCTAAACGCACCGGCCGGAATTCCAGCCGGTCGTCGGCGTCGGCGACATAGACCACGATCCGGCCATCCGGCCCGTCATGGACGGCGACCCGCGGCACGACGAACTCGCCGTCGCGCGGCGGCCCGCGCAGCTCGACCTCGACGTACATGTTCTTGGCCAACGGCGGGCGCTGGCCCGGTATCGCCTGGCGATAGGGCTGGTCGACCGCGACGATGATCCCGATCGTGCGGGTCTGCGGGTCGATGGTGTCGCTGATCCGGTCGAACCGGCCGGCCCAGGTCGCCTCCACGTCGCCGGCGCTGAGGCGCACGCGGGCCTCCAGTCCCAGCGACGCCGGCAGGGTCGACAGTTCGGTCGCGGTCAGCGTCGTCAGGTCCAGCTCGCTCCGGATCAACGGCATCAGCCGGTCGATCGCGACCTGCGCGGTGACCTCGGCGACGTCGATGCCGTCGGCGACGGCCAGTCGCTGTCCCACCGTCACGAACTGATCGCTCTCCACCGCGATCTCGGCGATGCGCGCGTCGATCGGCAGCCGGATCTCGGTGCGGTCGAGGTCCAGCCCGGCGACGGCCAGCATTGCATATTTCTGCGCCAGGCTCGCCTCCAGCACTGCCCGTTCCGCCGGCAGCAGGCTCAGCTGGTTCTCCAGCTCCTGGGCGCGCTGCCGCTGGGCCAGCAGGGCGGTCTCCGCCCGGTCGACGGAGGTCTGGCTGATGTTGCCGTTGGCGCGCAGCTGCCGCTTGCGGTCGAGGTCCTCCTGGGCCAGCACCAGGCTGCGCCGTTCGATCTCCAGCGAGGCGACGGTGTTGGCCTTGCGGACCTCCAGCTCGCCGAGCCGCGCCTCGACGCTCTGGATGTCCGCCTCGCCGCGGGCGACCGCCAGCACGTAATCGGCGGGTTCGATGCGCAGGATGACAGTGCCGGCCTCCAGCAGTCGGCCGCGCTCCAGGTCGGGATGGCGGTAGACGACACGGCCGCCGACCTCGGCCACCGCCTCCCACACCGTGCCCGGCTCGGCATAGCCGTAGCCCAGCGCCCGCGGGACGAAGCGGCCGGCGACGGCCTCGATGACCCGCACCGGGCGGGCGACCTCGGTCGGCTCGGACTGCGGCGGCGGCGTCCGGTCCGACAGCTGCAGCGCCAGCACCGCGATGCCGACCGCGATCGGGGGAATGAACAGCAGGCGGCGCAGCCAGGCCGGTCGGCGCGTCATGGGCACGCCCCCGTCGACGCCATATCGGCGCGCCCCGGCGACAGTCTCAGCACCGCGAGCGCCGCCGCGACCACCGTGTCGGCGATCGCCGCCAGCCGCTCCGGGGTATAGTCCTGCCAGCCCATTCGCCGCAGCAAGGGCGCCCGGGCGATGGCGAAGGCGACGATCTGCCCAATCAGCACGTGGGCGGTCAGGATCGACCGCGGATCGTCGGATGCAAGCCCGTGGGCGGCGCCGGCAAGCGCGCTCACCGCCTTGTGCATCGGCTCCACCACGCCGTCGTACAGGACCGGGAAGGACGCGGTCGGCGCGGTGTATTCGCGCAGGACGAAGGCGACGTGCAGCGGCCGCCGGGCGTTGCCCAGAAACGCAGCGACCTGCGTCCGAATGAACCGCTCGGCGACGCCCGCCAGGGCGGCCCGGTCGGCGCCGGCCGCGCCCATGGCGTCGCTCAACGTTGTGACCGCGGGCAGGATCTCGTCGCGAATCTCTGCCACGACCAAACCGGTCACCGCCTCGTACAGGCCGCTCTTGCCGCCGAAATGGTAGGCGATGGCCGCCAGGTTGACGCCGGCCGCCTGCGCCAGCGCTCGGGTCGCCACCGCCTGGTAGCCCATCTGCCCGAACAGCCTGAGCCCGGCATCGATCAACTGCGCCCTGGTGTCGTCGCCGCGGACCGGCGTCTCGGCCTGCGATGGCATGTGCGATGTCCACTGATTGCCGTACCGACCGTCAGGCTATTTCAATCAATCGAATTAGTCAATCGATTGATTGAAACAGCCTGACGGTCGGTGCGATGGCTGGGCCAATGCCGGCTCGTCCGCGCGGACCGTGGCCAGTGTGAGACGTGCGGGCTTGAGAAGCGGCCTACGCCTCGCCCTCGATATAGCGCAGCAGGTCGGCCCAGTCGTCGCGCAGCATCTCGACGCGCTTGCCGGTCATGTCGAACAGGCTGAGCCCCAGCGCGGCGGTCTCGGCGTACAGCGTGCTGTCGCGCAGGCGGGTGACCACCCGGTGGCCGAGGCAGACCAGGAAGTCGTCGAGCCGTGCCGCCGCCCGGGTCCGCGCGCGCATCCGGTTGCCGACCAGCGCCACAGGCTTCTTGTTCTTGCGGATCGGCTTCAGCGCCTCGAGCCTGTCGAGGAACCGCGACGTGGCGCCCTCGTCGAACGCCGACGGCAGCACCGGCAGCACGATCACGTCAGCCATGCCGACCAGCACCTCGACCTGCTTGGCGCGCATCGCCGCCGGCGCGTCGATGATCAGCCGTGCGACCGATTTCGGCGGCCGGCCGATGGACTTGACCCAGTCGAGCGAGCGCACCGGCGGCGCGGTGTCGGGGCGGCGGCCGACCCAGTGCAGGCTGCTGCGCTGGCGGTCGGCGTCGGCCAGCGCCGTCTTCAGCCCGGCGCCGGCGAAGGCGCCGGCAAGCTGGGTGGCGATCGTGGTCTTGCCGCAGCCGCCCTTGGAGTTCGCGACTAATACCGAAAGCATGCGTCCGCTCTCAGGTCTTGTGCCAGAACGGCCGGGCGGCCGCGAATTCGGTCCAGTCGGCGACCAGCTGCGGCTCATTTGTGGCGATGCCGTGCTCGTGCCAGCCGATCACCGTCCCGGCCGCCTGCGCCACGGCAATCCGGTCGTCTTCGCCGTGCGCCGCCGCGGGACGGGCGACGATGTCGGCGAGCAGGCGGGCGGCCACCGCCACGTCGTTGAAGTAGCCGATCGAATCCTGCAGCCCGGCCAGCGACTTCAGATAGGGCTTGACCCGCTTGGCCGGGTAGAGGGTGCGAAAGAACTCCGAGGCATAGCGCAGCTTCTTCAGCGCGATGCGGACGCGGTGGCGCTGTTCGATCGGCGCCACGGCGAAATCGCCGGCGAGCCGCAGCACAGTGCGGTGACGCTGGCGCAACAGCCGGTCGGCCAGCGCGACCATCGGCCGATGCTGCCACGCCGCCTGGTGGAAGTCGCCGCGCCAGCCGCTGCCCTCCAGCCAGGCGCCCAGGCGCAGCAGGAAGCGGGTGTAGCGTGGCGAGCCGATCGCCTCACCGGCCCGCAGATACCCCGCCGCGCGTTCCGCCGCGGCGGCGCGGCGCAACGCCACCAGGGCCGCGTCGTCGGGCCGTGCCTGCAAAAGCGGCTGCAGCACCGAACCCAGGAACACGTCCCAGTCGCGGGCCGGGCCCAGATTGCCGGCCACCCAGCCGGAATCCGTCTTCAGCCACGACCGCTGGTCCGGCGGGATCGCCTTGGCGAACAGCGACATCGCGGAGCGCAGCCGGCGCAGCGCGATGCGCATCTGGTGGACGCCTTCGGGATCGCCGCCGTCCAGCGCCGCCGCCTCGTTGGCCAGCCAGTGCTCCTGGCAATTGCGCACGATGGCGGACAGCGCCCCGTCGACCGTCGCCGCCGGGTCGAGGGTCAGCTTCTCGGCCTTGTGCCAGAGCGGCGGTCCGCCCCTGGCCAGGGCATAGCCGCGCGCCGACTTCGATCGAGTCTCGACCCTCAACGGGGCGATGCCGTGCAGCTCCAGCGCCAGTTGGTACAGCGCCGCCGGCGACCCGCTGCGCAGCTCCAGCTCGACCTCGGCGACCGGCACCGCGTCCGTCGCCGTCTTGACCACGCCGTCGTCGAATGCGATCTCGATCTCGCTTTGCCCGCCGTCGGCATCACAAGCGTCGAGCACGCGGGTGGTCCGCTGGATCTGGCTGGCGAACACCGGCCGCAGTTCGCCCGGCAGGATCAGCCCCACCTTCTCGCGCGGTTCGGGGGCCGGCAGGGCGGCCAGGTCGGGCGCCATCGAGGCGACCTCGGACTCCCATTCGCCGCGGCGCAGCCGGCCGTCGCCCTGGCCCTCGTCCTTGAGCGTCTGCACGAACTGGCCCCCGGCCCGGCGCACCCGGAAGGCGAGGTTGCGCTTGTGCAGCCGATAGTCCGGGGTGTCGTAATAGATGCTCTCGAGCCGCTTGTTGACGCCTCGGCCGCGGGCCCGCTGGATCACCGCGGGCGCGTCGCGCAGCGCCGCCAGCGCCTTCGGGTCGGCGGTCAGCTTGAGTTCGATTTCCGCGTGGGCGGTCGAAGCCCGGTTGCCGCCTTTCGCGTCCACGTCCTTGCCAGCCTCCGGGTTCGTTTGTTGCCGAACTGTACGTCAGCGCGCCCGCCCGTCATACCTCTGTAGCAAATATTCATCATGGCGGCCGGGACCGGCCGCCGCGACGCAAGCCCGCACTTCTCACACTGGCCACGGTCTGCGCGGCCAGTGTGAGAAGTGCGGGCTAGGCTAAAAGAATCACACCGCCCCGGCAACCGCCGCGGCGTCTTTCCCGGGTCCATTCGGGTCGTCGTCGTGCCCGCCGCAGGCGCGGCCGACCAATG
>JAZFQW010000494.1:0-4099 GCA_036445335.1 Alphaproteobacteria bacterium
CGGCGGGGTCCTCGGCCGTCGCGGCCAACCGGCCGAGCCGCGCCGCACCAAAGGCCGGCCCGACCTCGCCGCCCCTGTGATAGGTCAACGGCCGGTCCAGCACCGCCGCCAGGATGCGGCCCCAGAACCCCGATCGGGCGCCGCCGCCTATCACCGACGTCTCGCCGATCTCGGTACCGGCCGCGGCCAGCGCCGCCTGGCCGTCGGCGAAGGCGAAGGCGACCCCTTCCAGCACCGCGCGCACCAGGTCGGCCGGCTCGGTGCCAAGGGTCAGGCCGTAGAACACCCCCACGGCGTCGGGGTCGTTGTGCGGCGTGCGCTCGCCCGACAGGTAGGGCAGGAACAGCAGGCGCCCGGTGTCGCGGTCGGCGCTCTCGGCCGCGGCGAGCGCCGAAACTTCGTCGGCCGAGCCGGTCACCCCGGCGATCCACGACAGACAGCTCGCGGCGCTGAGCATCACCGACATCTGGTGCCAGGTGTCGGGCAGGCAGTGGCAGAACGCGTGCACCGCCTGTTCCGGATTGGGCGCATAGCCGGCGTTCGCCACGAACATCACGCCCGAGGTGCCCAGCGACAGGAAGGCCGCCCCGGGCGTGACCACGCCGACTCCGGCCGCCCCGGCGGCGTTGTCGCCGGCCCCGCCGGCCACCACGGCCTCCGCCGACATGCCCCAGACCGCCGCCACGTCGGGCCGCAGCGTCCCGGTCGCCTGCGATCCCTCGAACAGCTCCGGCATCGCCGACGCCGGCAGGCCGGTCGCTTCCAGCATCGCCTCCGACCAGCGCCGCGCCGCCACGTCGAGCCACAGCGTGCCGGCGCTGTCCGACATGTCCGACGCGTGGGCGCCGGTCATCCGGAAGCGCAGATAGTCCTTCGGCAACAGCACCTGGGCGACCCGCGCGAACAGGTCGGGCTCGTGCTTCGCAAGCCACAGCAGTTTGGGCGCGGTGAAGCCGGGCATCGCCAGGTTGCCGGTGATGCGGCGGCTGTCGGGCACCCGCCGCTCGAGCTCGGCGCACTCCGCGCCGCTGCGGCCGTCGTTCCACAGGATCGCCGGGCGCAGCACCCGGTCGTCGGAGTCCAGCAGTGTGGCGCCGTGCATCTGGCCCGACAGCCCGACGCCGCGCACTCCCGACAGCTCGGTCGCGCGCCGCGCCTTCAGCACCGCCATCGCCGCGTTGGTCGCCGTCCACCAGTCGGCGGGGTCCTGTTCCGACCACAGCGGCTGCGGCCGCGAGACCACCAGCGCGGCAGTCTCCTGGTCGACCACACGCTGGTCGCCATCGACCAGCACCGCCTTCACCCCCGAGGTCCCGAGATCGATCCCCAGAAACACCGCGCCCTCCCAACTGCTGTCGGCCATGGGTTCATCCCGCCTTGGCCGACGCTGACCACGCCGCGCTAGGCTAGCCTGCATTTCTCATACTGGCCACGGTCTGCGCCGCGCCGATAGTTGATTGGACATCGCAGCGACGGCGCGAGAGAGTCGGTGACATCCCGTCCGAACCGAGTCGGATAAGCCGGACCGACCACACGCTAAGTTTGACGGCGCGCGCGATTATCGGCGGGACCGCGTCGCCGGGGCATGGGTCCGATGGAGGCGGTCGACACCGGCCGCCGCCAACGTCAAAGGTGTTTCTAGCTCGGGTCGATCGACGGTCGGGCCCATCGGGCGCCGCCGGTCGGTCTTTTCGACAGTCAAGAAAACACAATGGAGGTTTCGATGGCCACGTGGACACCTGATCCCACATTCTATCCATCACCGCGCATGGCGGCGCAGGCGCCGCCGGAGACGCTGGCCTATGTGGCGCTGCTCGACGTCGAGGGGACGACCCGCCCCGACGCGCTGGCCGTCGTCGACGTCGATCCCGACTCGTCGGGATACGGCCGGGTGGTCGGCCGCGTCGACATGCCCAACGCCGGCGACGAGCTGCACCATTTCGGTTGGAACGCCTGCAGCTCGGCGCTGTGCCCCTATGCGCCGCACCCGCATGTCCAGCGCCGCTATCTGATCGTCCCCGGCCTCAGGTCGTCGCGCATCCATATCGTCGACACCAAGCCCGATCCGCGGCAGCCGAAGATCGTCAAGGTGATCGAGGCGGAGGCGTTGGCGGAACGCACCGGCTATTCCCGCCCCCACACCCTGCATTGCGGGCCGGAGGGGATCTATGTGAGCGCGCTGGGGGCACCGGACGGCGGCGGCCCCGGCGGAGTGTTCCTGATGGACCACGACAGCTTCGACGTGCTGGGCCGCTGGGAGGTCGACCGCGGCGCCCAGCATCTGGCGTACGACCTGTGGTGGCACCTCGGCTACGACACCATGATCACCAGCGAATGGGGCACGCCCGACATGATCGAGGACGGCCTGAATCCGGAGCTGCTGCTGGGCGGCAAGTACGGCAAACAACTGCATTTCTGGGACCTGCGGCGGCGGCGCAACGTACAGACCGTGGCGCTGGGCGACGAATATCAGGCGGTGCTGGAGCTGCGACCGGCGCACGACCCGACCAAGGCCTACGGCTTCGCCGGCGTGGTGATCAGCCTGAAGGACCTGTCCTCGTCGATCTGGCTGTGGCACCGCGAGAACGGCGGCTGGCGGGTCGACAAGGTGATCGAAATCCCGGCCGAGCCGGCCGACCCCGACCTTCTGCCGCCGATACTGAAGGACTTCAAGGCGGTGCCGCCGCTGGTCACCGACATCGACCTGTCGCTCGACGACCGCTTCCTCTACGTGTCGTGTTGGGGCACCGGCGAGATGAAGCAGTTCGACGTGTCGGACCCGTTCCACCCGCGCGAGAGCGGCTCGGTGCGCATCGGCGGCATCGTCGGCCGGTCGCCGCACCCGTCGGCCGATGCGCCGCTGAACGGTGGGCCGCAGATGGTCGAGGTCAGCCGCGACGGCAGGCGGATCTATTTCACCAATTCGCTGTACCGATCGTGGGACAGCCAGTTTTACCCCGACGGCATCGACGGCTGGATGGTCAAGCTGGACGCCGGCCCCGACGGCGGCATCGCCGCCGACCCCAATTTCTTCCTGCGCTTCGAGGACGGGGTGCGCGGCCACCAGGTCCGGCTGGAGGGCGGCGACGCGTCGTCGGATTCGTTCTGCTATCCGTGACCATGCGAGGCGGCGGCGCCTGACCGGGGCGGCCGATGTCCGAACTGGCCGGCGCGTGGCCGTGGGCCGCCCTGGTCGGGCTCGGGCTGTTCCACGGGGTCAACCCGGCGATGGGCTGGCTGTTCGCCGTCGCCCTTGGCCTGCAGGAGGGCCGCCGCGGCGCCGTCGTGCGCGCGCTGGCCCCGATCGCGCTGGGCCACGCTGCCTCGATACTGGCGGTCGTGGCCGTCGTCGGCGCGGCGCGGGCGGTGGTCGACCTGCACCTGCTGCGGCTGGCGGCGGGATGGCTGCTGGTCGGCTTCGGCGCATACCGTCTGGTGCGCGGCTACCGGCACAAGTTCCGCGTCGGCATGCAGGCCGGTAGCGCCGACCTAGCGTTGTGGTCGTTCCTGATGGCGACCGCCCACGGCGCCGGCCTGATGGTCATCCCGGTGCTGCTGGAGATGCCGATGGGCGCGGCTCATGCCGCCGCGGAGAACCCGCACGTCCCTGTCATGGTGGCGTTCGGCGACTCGCTGGCGCTGGCGCTCGCCGCGGTCGGAGTCCACACCGCCGCCATGCTGGCCACCACCGGAGCGATCGCGGTGATCGTGTTCGACCGGGTCGGCTTGGCGGTGCTGCGGCGCGGCTGGGTCAACCTCGATCTGCTGTGGGCGCTTGCCTTGATCGCCGCCGGCGCGCTGTTGCTGGCGCTCGTCGGAGGCTGGATTTGACCAACTAGGAGCCTGTCCGAGTAATGCTTATGGGCAGCACCGCGTTTTCAAGGGCTTGGGCTAGGATGGCGTTGCGTGGCGATGTCCGGCGCATCGCGAGCGGCGCCAGACGACGCCCCAAGCCCTTAAAAACGCGGCCCTGCGGGTCGACCAGGGAGGCGCCGGTGCGGCGTCGCGGACGCTTGACGATGCGCAAGGCATCGCCGGCACGCCCGCTCCTGACACAAGCGCCTCCCTGGTCGATGCGGACCATAAGCATTACTCGGAC
>JAZFQW010000495.1:0-3396 GCA_036445335.1 Alphaproteobacteria bacterium
GGCGGCCGGCTTCCGCGGCAAGGGGACGATCAAGCAATATTGGGCGGTGGTGGTCGGCGCGCCGCCGCTGGACGAAGGCCGGATCGACCTGGCGTTGACCAAGCGGCCCGGCGGCCGGAGCGGCGAGGCGGTCGCCGCCGACCCGGCGGCGGGCAAGCGCGCCGTCACCTATTACCGGCGGATCGACCAGGCCGGCAAGCGGACGGCGTGGCTGGCGCTGTGGCCCAGGACCGGGCGGACCCACCAGCTGCGGGTCCATTGCGCCGCCATGGGCACGCCGATCCTGGGCGACGGCAAATACGGCGGCCGGGCGGCGTTCCTGGGCGGCGACGGAGTCGGCCGGCGGCTCCACTTGCACGCCCGCCGCATCACGTGTCCGCATCCGCGCCACGGCACGATCGACGTGACCGCGCCACTGCCGCCGCATATGCTGGCGACATGGCGTTACTTCGGCTTCGACCCCGCCGCCGCGGTCACCGATCCGCCGGCCGACCTGTAGCGCGAACCGATCGCAAGACCCTCCTCGCCGCCATCGACCCGCCATGACCGGTCGGCTGCGCCTCGTCCTGTTCGACTGCGACGGGACGCTGGTCGACAGCCAGCGCTCCATCGTCGCGGCGATGACCACGGCGTGGCGCGGCGCCGGTCTGCCCGATCCCGATCCGGCGTCGGTGCGGCGGATCGTCGGGCTGTCGGTGGTCGAGGGCATGGCGCGGCTGCTGCCCCGCGAGAGTACGGTGGCGCACGAGGCGCTCGCCGTCCGCTACCGACAGGCGTTTTTCGAGCAGCGCCGGGCCGGCGACGTGTCCGAGCCGCTGTACCCCGGCGCGTTGCCGGCGCTCGACGCGCTGGCCGATGCCGGCGTGCTGCTGGGCGTCGCGACCGGCAAGTCGCGCCGCGGCCTGGTCGCGACGCTGGAGCACCACGGCATACTCGACCGGTTCGTCACCCTGCAGACCGCCGATGGCGGGCCCAGCAAGCCCCATCCTGACATGGTTCATCGCGCGCTGCGCGAGACCGGCGCCGACGCCGCCGACACGGTGGTGATCGGCGATACGGTGTTCGACATCCGGATGGCTCGGGCGGCGCGGGCGCGCAGCATCGGCGTCGCCTGGGGCTATCACGACATCGCCGAGCTGCAGGGCGCGGGCGCCGATCGTCTGGCCGACGCCTTCGACGCCGTGCCGGGGGCGGTCTCCGCACTGCTTGCCGGGTGACGGCGCGACAGCGTCGCGCAGGCCATGGCCAGTGTGAGAAGTGCAGGCTAATCTTAACGATGAAGGACCGTGCATTGCGGCGCTTCTACAAGATGGCTGATGCCGCCGCCGCCGGCGGCGGCTTCGAGATCCGGCTGGACGGGCGGCCGATCCGCACTCCGGCGAAGGCGGCGCTGGTGGTGCCTGCCGAGGCGCTGGCGGCGGCCATCGCCGCGGAATGGGCGGCGCAGGGCGACCCGATCGACCCGGCTTCCATGCCGCTGACCCAACTGGCCAACGCGGCGATCGACCGGGTGATGCCGGACCGCGACGCGGTGATCGCCGCCACCGGCGGCTATGCCGAGGCCGACCTGTTGTGCCACCGCGCCGAGCGGCCGGCGGCGCTGGCGGAACGCCAGCGCACGGTCTGGCAGCCGCTGCTCGACTGGGCGGCGGCCACCTACAACGCACCGCTGACGGTAACCATAGGCGTGCTGCCGGTGGCGCAGCCGGCGGATGGTGTCGCCGCGCTGCACGCCGCGGTCGCCGCCCACGACGACATGGCTCTGGCGGCGCTGGCCCACGTCACCGGCCTGCTGGGCTCGGTCGTGCTGGGGCTGGCGCTGAGCGCCGGCCGGATCGCCGTTGCCGAGGCCTTCGACGCCGCCCATATCGACGACGTCCACCAGGCCGAGCGGTGGGGCGAGGACGCCGAGGCGGCGGCCCGCCTGCGCCTCATCCGCGCCGAGATCGACGCCGCCGCGCGGTTTCTGGACCTGCTGCGCCGGTGACGCCACGCCGGCCGGGCTCGCCCGACCGTCCGCTTCGTGATATCAGCAACGCTGCAGCCAAGAGACGGCGCGGGAAGGGCGGCGATGCGGGAGATCCTGGAGAAGCTGGAGGCGAAGCGGGCGGCGGCGCGGCTGGGCGGCGGTCAGCGCCGGATCGACACCCAGCATGCCAAAGGCAAGCTGACCGCGCGCGAGCGCATCGACGTTCTGCTGGACGAGGGGTCGTTCGAGGAATGGGACATGTTCGTCGAGCACCGCTGCAGCGATTTCGGCATGCCCGACACCAAGGTCCCGGGCGACGGCGTGGTCACCGGCCACGGCACCATCAACGGCCGGCTGGTCTTCGTGTTCAGCCAGGACTTCACCGTGTTCGGCGGGTCGCTGTCGGAGGCCCACGCGGAGAAGATCTGCAAGATCATGGACCAGGCGATGCAGGTCGGCGCGCCGGTGATCGGCCTCAACGACAGCGGCGGCGCGCGCATCCAGGAGGGCGTGGCGTCGCTGGGCGGCTATGCCGAGGTGTTCCAGCGCAACGTCCTGGCGTCGGGCGTCGTGCCGCAGATCTCGCTGATCATGGGGCCGTGCGCCGGCGGTGCCGTCTATTCGCCGGCGATGACCGACTTCATCTTCATGGTGAAGGACAGCTCGTACATGTTCGTCACCGGCCCCGACGTGGTGAAGACCGTGACCCACGAAACCGTGACGGCGGAGGAGCTGGGCGGCGCGGCGACCCACAACACCCGGTCGGGCGTCGCCGATCGGTCCTTCGAAAACGATCTGGAGGCGCTGCTGCAGAGCCGACGCTTCGTCGATTTTCTGCCGGCGTCAAACCGCGAGCCGCCGCCGGCGCGGCCGACCGACGACCCGGCCGACCGGACCGAGCCGGCGCTGGACACACTGGTGCCCGACAACCCCAACAAGCCCTACGACATGAATGAGCTGATCGTCAAAGTCGTCGACGAGGGCGACTTCTTCGAGCTGCAGCCCGACTATGCTCGCAACATCGTCGTTGGCTTCGGCCGGATGACCGGTCGGACCGTCGGCTTCGTCGCCAACCAGCCGCTGGTGCTGGCCGGCTGCCTGGACATCGACAGCGCGAAGAAGGCGGCGCGCTTCGTGCGCTTCTGCGACTGCTTCAACATCCCCATCGTCACCTTCGTCGACGTACCGGGCTTCCTGCCGGGCACCGCCCAGGAGTACGGCGGCATCATCAAGCACGGCGCCAAGCTGCTGTTCGCCTTCGCCGAGGCGACGGTGCCCAAGGTCACCGTGATCACCCGCAAGGCCTATGGTGGGGCCTACGACGTGATGTCGTCGAAGCATCTGCGCGGCGACGTCAACTATGCCTGGCCGGCTGCCGAGATCGCGGTGATGGGTCCGAAGGGGGCGGTGGAGATCATCTTCCGCGG
>JAZFQW010000496.1:0-4486 GCA_036445335.1 Alphaproteobacteria bacterium
CTCGATCCGGGGACCCATGGTTCCGCCGGTCCTGACCGCCGAATGCCCGCGCTGGCGGCGCGATGGGTCCCCGGATCGAGCCCGGAGACGACGCGGGGAGCGCGGTGGCCAGTGTTCGTAAGGGCAACGCCTCGACCGCGGATAGATGTGTGAATCTCGTAGCGGCCGCGCCGCCCCATTTATGACCCTTTCCCGCCGGGCCACAAAGGACATTAATGGCGCCATGGCGAACCTCGCGCACGTGCCGGCCTGATGCAATTTCCCTGGATACTCGGCGCCGCCGAGCCCGTCGCGCCGGGCATCGTCATCCTGCTGGCGCTTGCCATCGACGCGGCGATCGCCGATCCGCGCGCCCTGTATCGCTTGGTGCCCCATCCGGTCGCGCTGATCGGGCGGGCCGTCGCCATCGCGGACGACTGCCTGAACCGGCCGCGATGGGGCGCGGCCGCGCGAGTCGCGGCCGGCCTGCTGTCGAGCGTCGCGGTCGTGGTCGCGGCGACCGCCGTCGGCTGGGCGGTCGCGGCCCTGGCCAGGCCGCTGCCCGGCGGTTGGCTGATCCTGGCGGTCCTGGCCAGCACGCTGATCGCCTTTCGCGGCCTGTACGACCACGTCCGGGCGGTCGCGGCCGGGCTGGAGACCGACTTGGCCGCCGGTCGCGAGGCGGTGCGCCACATCGTCGGCCGCGATCCCAAAGGCCTGGACGCCGCCGGCGTCGCCCGCGCCGCCATCGAATCGGCGGCGGAGAACTTCTCCGACGGGGTGGTCGCCCCGGTGTTCTGGTTTGCCCTGTTCGGCCTGCCCGGTCTGGCCGGTTACAAGGCGGTGAACACCCTGGACAGTATGATCGGCCACCGCGGCGCGCGGTACGAACGGTTCGGCAAGGCGGCGGCGCGCCTCGACGACGCGGTCAATTGGCTGCCGGCGCGGCTGGCCGGCGGTTTGATCGCCGCCGCCGCCCTGTTGGTGCCGGGCGCGCGGGCCGGCCGGGCGCTCCGCGCCATGCTGCGTGACGCGCCGCAGCACCGCTCGCCCAACGCCGGCTGGTCGGAGGCGGCGATGGCGGGCGCGCTGGGCCTCGCGCTGGCCGGTCCGCGCCGCTATGGCGACGACCTGGTCGACGACGCCTGGATGGGCGACGGCCGCCGCGACCTCGGCCCGGCCGACATCCTTGCCGCCCTCAGGCTGTATCTTGTCGCCGGCGCAGCACTGGCCGGTCTGATCGCGCTGACGCTGCCAATCTAACCCGCATCTCTCACGCTGTCCGGCAAACCGGACGCAACCGCCGTTGACCTTCCAGTTCATGGAAGGCGCACATTGTCGCCATGACGTCGACCTCGCATGGCCGCGGGCCGCGCTTTGGGTCGTTCAACCGGATCGGCTGCTGGGCGCTTTACCGGAAGGAGGTCCGTCGATTTCTCAAGGTCGCGGCGCAGACCGTCGCCGGGCCGGTGGTGACGACGCTGCTGTTCCTTGCCATATTCGCCGTGGCATTCGGCCGGGCGCGGCCGCCGCTGGGCGATATCCCCTTCCTGGTGTTCCTGGCGCCGGGGCTGGTGATGATGGCGATCTTCCAGAACGCCTTCGCAAACACCGTCTCGTCGCTGCTGATCGCCAAGATCAACGGCACCATCGGCGACCTGCTGATGGCGCCGCTCGCCCCCGGCGAGCTGGTCGCGGCGATCGCGCTGGGCGGCGCCACAAGGGGGCTGCTGGTCGGCGCCATCGTCGGCGTCGCCATGGCGCCGGCCGTCGGGCTGCAGCCGGCCCACCCCGGCTACATCCTGTTCCACGCCGTGGCGGGCGCGGTAATGCTGGCGCTGCTGGGTGTGATCGGCGGCGTGCTGGCGCAGAAGTTCGACCATCTGGGCGCGATGACCAGCTTCGTGATCACGCCGCTGTCGTTCCTGTCCGGCACGTTCTACTCGGTCGCGCAACTGCCGGAGGCGCTGCAGGGGGTCGCGCGCCTCAACCCGTTCTTCTACATGATCGACGGCTTCCGCTACGGCTTCATCGGCCAGGCGGACGGGTCTTTGGCGGCTGGGCTGGCCGCCACGACCGGCTTGACCTGCGCGCTCGCCGGCCTGGCCTACGCCCTGTTCGCCTCGGGATACCGGCTCAGGCCGTGAGCGTTCAGCCGTCGATCGACACGAACAGCCCCAGGCCGATCGGCAGCTGGACAAGACTGACGAGCGTCACGGTCGATTCCACGATCGCGACTCCGTTCGATCCGACGCGCCGGTGGCCGCGCCACGGCGGCGAATGATCCTACCGCGCATGACAGCGTCCTCCAGCCACTGAAAGGTCAAGCCGATAGCGGCGGAACCGCTAGCCCGCACCTCTCATACTGGCCGCGGCCTGTGCGGCCAGTATGAGAAGTGCGGTCTAGTCCCCAACCGCACGACTCAGCGCGCCGCGTCGAGCACGCGGTCGAGGTCCATATGCGCCGCCAGGTGATCGGCCAGGCGGTCCAGCACCACGTCGATCCCGGCCTCGTAGGCGACACCGCTGGCCGCCCGTTCGCGCAGTCCGGCAAGGAACGCGTGGCGAAAGCCGTCGGCGGCGAACAGCCCGTGGACGTAGCAGCCGCGGACCCGGCCGTCGGGCGACACCGCCCCGTCGGGCCGCCCGCCGAGCCGCAGCATCGGGCGGGCGAGGCCGGCGCCGGCGGTGCGCCCGACATGCATCTCGTAGCCGCGCACCGGCTCGCCACTTGCGACGTCGGAGCCGTCGACCGGCCGCAGCGTCTTGGCGCCGGTGAGCTCTGTTTCGATGTCGAGCAGGCCGAGGCCGGCCGCCCGGCCGGGCGGCCCCTCGGTGCCCTCCGGATCGCGGATTTCGCGGCCGAGCATCTGGTAACCGCCGCACACCCCCAGCACCGCGCCGCCGCGGCGGACATGGGCGGCGACGTCGATGTCCCAGCCCTGGTCGCGCACCATCGCCAGGTCGGCCAGGGTGGCCTTGGACCCCGGCAGCAGCACCAGGTCGACGTCGCCGGGCAGGGCCCGGCCCGGCGTCACCATGTCGACCGCCACGTCGGGCTCGGCGCGCAGCGGGTCGAGGTCGTCGAAATTGGCGAGACGGGAGAACACCGGCACGGCGATGCGGATCGCACCCGCCGCTTCTGTGCCATGCCGGTCCGCCGCCACGGCGTCCTCCGGCGGCAGGCGGCCGGCGTCGGCGAAATACGGCACCACGCCCAGGCTGGGCAGTCCGGTGCGGTCGCCGATCGCCGCCAGGCCGCCGTCGAACAGGCGGACGTCGCCGCGAAACTTGTTGACGACATAGCCGGCCAGGCGCCGCCGCTCGGGCTCGTCCAGCAGCACCCAGGTGCCGACGATGCTGGCGATCACGCCGCCGCGGTCGATGTCGGCGATCAGCACGACCGGCAGGTCGGCGGCCTCGGCGAAGCCCATATTGGCGATGTCGCCGCGGCGAAGATTGACCTCCGCCGGGCTGCCCGCCCCCTCGACCAGCACCAGGTCGGCGCCTTCGGCGAGCCGGCCGAAGCTCTCCAGCGTCCGGGGCAGCAAGGTCGGCTTCAGGTTCTGATAGTCGCGCGCGCCGACGTTGCCCCACACCCGCCCCTGGATCACCACCTGGGCGCCGGTCTCGGTCTGCGGCTTCAACAGCACCGGGTTCATGTCGGTGACCGGCGCCAGCCCGCAGGCGCGCGCCTGCAACGCCTGGGCGCGGCCGATCTCGCCGCCGTCGACCGTCACCGCGGCGTTGTTCGACATGTTCTGCGGCTTGAACGGGCGCACCGCCAGGCCGCGCCGGGCGTAGGCGCGGCACAGCCCGGCGACGATCAGAGACTTGCCGACGTCCGACCCTGTGCCCTGGAACATCACCGCGGCCGCGGTCAAAACTCGATGCCCTTCTGCGCCTTGACGCCGGCGCGGAACGGGTGCTTGACCATGGTCATCTCGGTGACCAGGTCGGCGGCCTCGATCAGCGGCGCCTTGGCGTTGCGGCCGGTGACCACGACGTGCAGATCGGGCGGCCGGTCCGCCAACACCGCCACGATCTCGTCGAGCGGCAGATAGTCGTAGCGCAACACGATGTTGAGTTCGTCGAGCACCACCAAGTCGTAGCGCGGGTCGTCGCCACGGCAGTCCTCGATCATCCGCTTGGAGACCTCCCAGGCCGCCTCTGCCGCGGCGATGTCGCGGGCGCGGTCCTGGGTCTCCCAGGTGAAGCCCTCGCCCATGGTGCGGATCGTGACCTGGTCGGGGAAGCGCTCCAGCACGCCGCGCTCGCCGGTCTCCCACCTGCCCTTGACGTACTGGACGATGCCGACTCGCATGCCGTTGCCGATCGCCCGCATCGCCAGGCCGAAGGCGGCCGTCGACTTGCCCTTGCCCTTGCCGGTGTGGACGATCAGCAGGCCTTTTTCGACGGTCTTGTCGGCCAGCATGCGGTCGCGCGCCGCCTTGCGCTTGCGCGATTTCTCGTCGGCGCGGGCGAACTCCGCCTCGGTGGTGGGTTT
>JAZFQW010000497.1:0-2863 GCA_036445335.1 Alphaproteobacteria bacterium
GCGGCAGTGATCGCGGTCCTCAAGGTCGCTCTGGGAGGATAGGCGCGATGGCCAGCACCCCGTCGTCTCCGGCTTACGAGATCGTCGATCACAGCTACGACGTCGTGGTCGTCGGCGCCGGCGGCGCTGGGCTGCGCGCGACTTTCGGCATGGCCGAAAAGGGCCTCAAGACCGCCGCCATCACCAAGGTGTTCCCGACCCGCAGCCACACCGTCGCGGCCCAGGGCGGGGTCTCCGCCGCGCTCGGCAACATGGGCCAGGACGACTGGCGCTGGCACATGTACGACACCGTGAAAGGGTCGGACTGGCTCGGCGACCAGGACGCGATCGAGTACATGTGCCGCGAGGCGATTCCGGCGATATACGAGCTGGAGCATTACGGTCTGCCGTTCAGCCGGACCGCGGAGGGCAAGATCTACCAGCGCGCCTTCGGCGGCATGACGACGCGTTTCGGCGAGGGCCGGGCGTACCGCACCTGCGCGGCGGCCGACCGGACCGGCCACGCGATGTTGCACACGCTCTACCAACAGGCGCTGAAGCACGAAGCGGAGTTCTTCGTCGAGTACATCGCGCTCGACCTGATCATGGAGGACGGCGGCTGCCGCGGCGTCGTGTGCTGGAACCTCGACGACGGCACCATCCACCGGTTCCGCGCCCACGCCACCGTTCTGGCGACCGGCGGCTACGGCCGCACCTACTTCTCGTGCACCTCCGCCCACACCTGCACCGGCGACGGCAACGCGATGGTGGCGCGCGCCGGCCTGCCGCTGCATGACATGGAGTTCGTCCAGTTCCACCCGACCGGCATCTACGGCGCCGGCGTCCTGATCACCGAGGGCTCGCGCGGCGAGGGCGGCTATCTGACCAACGCAGAGGGCGAGCGGTTCATGGAGCGCTATGCACCATCGGCCAAGGATCTGGCGTCGCGCGACGTGGTCAGCCGCGCGATGACCAAAGAGATCCGCGAGGGCCGCGGACTCGGCGCCGGCAAGGACCACATCCATCTGCATCTGGAGCATCTCGGCGCCGACCTGCTGCACGAGCGGCTGCCGGGGATCTCGGAATCGGCCCGGGTGTTCGCCGGGGTCGACGTCGCCAAGGAGCCGATCCCGGTGCTGCCGACGGTGCACTACAACATGGGCGGCATCCCGACCAACCGTCACACCGAGGTGGTGTGCCCCAGGGACGGCGATCCCGACGCGGTGGTGCCGGGGTTGATGGCGATCGGCGAGGCGGCGTGCGTGTCGGTGCACGGCGCCAATCGGCTGGGGTCGAACTCGCTGCTGGATCTGGTGGTGTTCGGCCGCGCCGCCGCCAGCCGCGCCGCCGAGTCGATCGAGCCGGGCGCGTCGCACAAGGATCTGCCGGCCGACGCCGGCGCCGCCGCACTGGAACGGCTCGACCGGGTGCGCCATGCCAAGCCGGAGGTCCGCACCGCCGATCTGCGCCTGGAGATGCAGACGATCATGCAGAACAACTGCGCGGTGTTCCGCACCGGCGAGGTGCTGCAAGAAGGGGTCGACCGGATGACCGAGACCTGGGGCAAGCGTCCCGGCATCGGCGTCGAGGACAGCTCGATGATCTGGAACAGCGACCTGGTCGAGACATTGGAGCTCGACAACCTGATGGTTCAGGCGGTCGCCACCCTGCACGGCGCGATCAACCGCCAGGAAAGCCGCGGCGCGCATGCGCGCGAGGATTTCGCCGAGCGCGACGACGAAGACTGGATGAAGCACACGGTGATCTGGGTCGACGTCAAGGGCGAGACCAGGATCGACTACCGCCCGGTCCACCTGAGCCCGATGACCAACGACGTCCAGTCCTTCCCGCCCAAGCCGCGGGTGTACTAGGCGTGGTCGTCGGCGCCGACGTTCGGGGCAACTGAGCGCATGCCGCCGAACACCCCGTCGTCATTCCCGCGAAAGCGGGAATCTCGATGGGACTGAGACCCGGTCGATCCGCCCGAGAGGAGCCCTAACGAATGGTCGAATTCGCGCTTCCCGCCAATTCGCGGGTCCGGAGGGGCAAACGGCACGCCGCCGCGAACGGGGCGGCGCGGACGCGAGCCATCAAGATCTATCGCTGGAACCCCGACGACGGCGAGACCCCCAGTCTGGACGAGTTCGAGGTCGATCTGGAGCGCTGCGGCCCGATGGTGCTGGACGCGCTGATCCACATCAAGAACGACATCGACGCGACGCTGACGTTCCGGCGCTCGTGCCGCGAGGGCATCTGCGGCTCGTGCGCCATGAACGTCGACGGCACCAACACGCTGGCCTGCCTGAAGCCGATCGACGAGGTCAAGGGCGCGGTGAGGGTCTATCCGCTGCCGCACCTGCCCGTGGTCAAGGACCTGGTGCCCGACCTGACCCACGTCTACGCGCAGTACGCCGCGATCGAACCCTGGCTGCGCACCCAGAGCGGGACGCCGCCGGACCGCGAGCGGCTGCAGTCGGAGGCCGACCGGCAGCGGCTGGACGGGCTGTACGAGTGCATCCTGTGCTTCTGCTGCTCCACCTCGTGCCCCAGCTACTGGTGGAACGGCGACCGGTATCTGGGCCCGGCGATCCTGCTGCAGGCGTACCGCTGGATCGCCGACAGCCGCGACGAGATGGCCGGCGAGCGGCTGGACGCGCTGGAGGATCCATTCCGGCTGTACCGCTGCCACACCATCATGAACTGCACCAAGACCTGCCCCAAGGGCCTCAACCCGGCCAAGGCGATCGGCGATATCAAGAAGCGCTTGGTGCTGCGGCGCTAATTATATCAAGGATCGGTGGTATTGGACTCGGATGCGGCTAGCGTTTTGGTTTTCGACGCCAGCGAGTGGCAATTGATCAGGACGAAGATCGCGCCGCTCACC
>JAZFQW010000498.1:0-8642 GCA_036445335.1 Alphaproteobacteria bacterium
ATGTCCCGACAACGGACAACCGCGCCGGACAACCGCAACCACCCGATCGCGGCGGCCCGCTTGCGGCCGGCCCGCTAGATATCCAGTAGCAGGCGTTCCGGATCTTCGATGAAGTCCTTGACCCGCACCAGGAAGGTCACCGCCTCGCGCCCGTCGATGATGCGGTGGTCGTAGCTGAGCGCCAGGTACATCATCGGCCGCACCTCCACCGCGCCGCCGACCGCCACCGGGCGCGGCTGGATCTTGTGCATGCCCAGGATGCCCGACTGCGGCGGGTTGAGGATCGGGGTGGACATCAGCGAGCCGTACACTCCGCCGTTGGAGATGGTGAAGGTGCCGCCGGTCAGGTCGGCCATGCTGAGCTTGCCGTCGCGCGCCTTGCGGCCCAGCCCGGCGATGGTCTTCTCCACGTCGGCGAAGCTCAGGCCGTCGGCATCGCGGACCACCGGCACGACCAGGCCGCTGGGCGTGCCGACGGCGACGCCGACGTCGTAGTAGTTCTTGTAGACGATGTCGTCGCCGTCGATCTCGGCGTTGACCGCGGGCAGGTCTCTCAACCCGGTGATGCAGGCCTTCACGAAGAACGACATGAAGCCGAGCTTGATGCCGTGCTTCTTCTCGAAGCCGTCCTTGTAGGCGCTGCGCGCCGCCATCAGGTTGGTCATGTCCACCTCGTTGAAGGTGGTCAGCATCGCGGCGTCGTTCTGCGCCTGCTTCAGCCGCGCCGCGATAGTCCGGCGCAGCTTGGTCATGCGCACCCGCTCCTCGCGGTCCTTCTGCGGCCGCGGCGCGGTGTCGGGACGCCGGAAGGCGGGCACCTCGATCACCGCCGCCCCGCCGGGCGCGGCCGCGGGCGCCGGGGCCGCGGGGTTGGTGGCGGTCTCAAGATAGTCCAGCACGTCGCCCTTGGTGATCCGGCCGCCCTTTCCGGTGCCCGCGATCGCCGCGGGATCCAGGCTGTTCTCGGCGATCAGCTTGGCGGCCGCCGGCATCACCTGCCCATTGCCGCCATCCGCGGCCGGTGGCGCCACGGCCGGCTCGACTGCCGCCTGGGTCGCCTTGGCGGTCGTGGCCACGGCGCCGTCGCCGATGACGCCCAGCACGGAGCCGACCGCCACGGTGTCGCCGGCCGCGACCTTGATCTCCGACAGCGTGCCGGCCTCCACGGCGTTGACCTCCAGGGTCACCTTGTCGGTCTCCAGCTCGACCAGCGCCTCGTCGCGGGCCACCGGTTCGCCGACCTGCTTCAGCCACTGCGCCACCGTCGCCTCGTTGACCGATTCGCCCAGCGCCGGAACTACGATATCGATGCTCATCTCCGCACCCTTCTTGTTGCGCGACGGGTCGGCACGTCGCCGTTGCGTTACAGCGTCAACGCCTCGTCGACCAGCCTGGCCTGCTCTTCGTTATGGCGGCGCAGCATGCCGGTTGCCGGCGACGCCTGCTCCTTGCGGCCGACGTAATGGGGCCGCTTGGTCTTGTGGCCGCACTCCGCCAGCAGATCCTCGATGCGCCGGTCGATATAATGCCAGGCGCCCATGTTCTCCGGCTCCTCCTGGCACCACACGACATCGGCGTTGGGGAACTTCTCCACCATCTCCTCGCGCAGCGCCTTGCGCGGGAACGGATAGAGCTGCTCCAGCCGCAGCATGGTGACGTCCTTGATGGCGCGTTCGTCGCGCGTCTTCTTCAGGTCGTAATAGACCTTGCCCGAGCACAGGATGACCCGCTTGACCTGCTCCGGCGGGGCCAGCTCGACATCCTCGTAGAGCACACGGTGGAAGGTGCTGGGCTCGGTGAACATGTGGATGTCGGACACGCACTCCTTGTGACGCAGCAACGATTTCGGCGTCATCACAACCAGCGGCTTGCGGAATTCGCGGTGGATCTGCCGGCGCAGGGCGTGGAAGTAATTGGCCGGTGTGGTCGGATAGACGACCTGCCAGTTGTCCTCGCCGGAGAGCTGCAGGAAGCGCTCCAGACGGGCCGACGAGTGTTCCGGCCCCTGCCCCTCGAAGCCGTGCGGCAACAGCATCACCAGGCCCGACATGCGCAACCACTTGCTCTCGCCCGACGAGATGAACTGGTCGAACACCACCTGCGCGGTGTTGGCGAAGTCGCCGAACTGCGCCTCCCACAGCACCAGCGCCCTCGGCTCGGCCAGGCTGAACCCGTATTCGAACCCCAGCACTGCGAACTCCGACAGCGGGCTGTCGTGCACCTCGAACAGCGCCTGGTCGGGCCGAACATGCTGCAGCGGGATGAAGCGCTCCTCGGTCTCCTGGTCGACGAACACCGAATGGCGCTGCGAGAACGTGCCGCGCCCGGAATCCTGGCCCGACAGTCGCACCGGCACGCCTTCGCAAGCCAGCGTGCCCAACGCCAGCGCCTCGGCGGTCGCCCAGTCGATCGCCGTGCCGCTGTCGATCATCGCCGCCTTGGCCTTGAGCTGCCGTTCGATCTTGCGGTTGAGGTTGAAGCCGTCGGGCAGGTGGGTCAGCCTGGCGCCGACGTCCCTCAGCAGCGCATCGGTGATCCCCGTCGTGCCGCGGCGCTCGTCGCCGGTCGCGGTGGTCATCCCCGACCACGCGCCGCCCAGCCAGTCGGCCTGGTTTGGCTTGTAGTGAGTGGCCGCGTCGTAGTCGACCTCCAGGCGCTCGTGGAACGCCTTGACGATCGCCTCCGGCTCGCCCTCCTGCAGCACGCCGTCGTCGACCAGCCGCTTGCCGTAGATCTCGCGCGTCGTCGGATGCTTGCCGATCGCCTCGTACATCAGCGGTTGGGTGAACGCCGGCTCGTCGGCATCGTTGTGGCCGAACCGGCGATAGCAGAACATGTCGATCACCACGTCCTTGTGGAACTGCTGGCGGAACTCGATGGCGATCCGGCTGACATGGACGACCGCCTCGGGATCGTCGCCGTTGACGTGGAAGATCGGCGCCTGCAGTTGCAGCGCCACGTCGGTCGGGTACGGACCCGAGCGCGAATAGCCGGGCGACGTCGTGAAGCCGATCTGGTTGTTGATGATCAGGTGGATGCTGCCGCCGACCCGGTAGCCCTTGAGCTCTGAGATCATCAGCGTCTCGCCGACGATGCCCTGGCCGGCGAACGCGGCGTCGCCGTGCAGCAGCACCGGCATGACCTGGGTCCGGTCGTGGTCGCCGCGCTGCATCTGCTTGGCGCGCACCTTGCCGATCACCACCGGGTTGACGCAAGCCAGGTGCGACGGGTTGGCGGTCAGCGACAAGTGGATGACGTTGCCGTCGAAGTTGCGGTCGGTCGAGGTGCCCAGATGGTACTTCACGTCGCCCGAGCCCTGGACGTCGTCGGGATGGGCGGGGTTGCCCTGGAACTCCGAGAAGATCGCCGTGAACGGCTTGCCCATGACATTCGCCAGGGCGTTCAGCCGGCCGCGATGGGCCATGCCTAGGACGATCTCCTTCAGCCCCAGCTGGCCGCCGCGCTTCATGATCTGTTCGAGCGCCGGCACCATAGACTCGCCGCCGTCGATGCCGAACCGCTTGGTGCCGGTGTATTTGAGATTGAGGAACCGCTCGAACATCTCGGTCGCGGTCAGCCGCTCGTAAATCGCGCGACGGCCGCGCCCGGAGAAGTCGGTGCGGTTCTCGACTTGCTCGATGCGCTCCTGCAGCCACGCCTTCTGGTCGGGGTCCTGGATATGCGAGAACTCCACGCCGATATGGCCGCAATAGATCTCGCGTAGCCGCTGATGGATCTGCCGCAGGGTCGCGGTCTCGAACCCCAGCACGTGGTTGACGAAGATCGGCCGGTCCATGTCGGCGTCGCCGAACCCGTAGGTCTTGGGGTCCAGCTCGGGGTGCATCTCGCGCTTGGTCAGGCCCAGCGGGTCGAGCTTGGCGTCGAGGTGGCCGCGCACCCGGTAGGCGCGAATCAGCGTCAACGCCCGGATGCTGTCGAGGGTCGCCCGCCGGAGGTCCTCGTCGGACGGCGCCACCGGCCGCTCGGGAGCGGGCGCGGCGGCGGTGACGGCGGTCGGCTCGGGCTCGGGCCAGAACCCTTCGGCCAGGCCGTCGCCGTCGGCCGCGGCGTCGTTGCGCGGCGCCCAGCTGGGCCCGCCGATCTCGCCGGTCAACTGGTCGGCATCGTCGCCGAGGGTGCCGAAGAACGCCGTCCAGGAGGGATCGACCGATCCGGGGTCCTCACGGAATTGACGGTACAGTCCGGTGATGAAGGCGGCGTTCTGCGCGAACAGGAAAGAGGTCTGTTCTGCCTGAGTACCCATGGTCTATCGAAGCGGGCGGCGCCGGCCCGCTTCCCTCCTGGTTGTGGCGCCGGATGCGGTCGATACGCCGCAGCGTGGCGGCCGGGTTCGGACCTTAGCCTACGTCTCTGGTATCCACGATCATACGGATCATACTTCCATGATGGTGGGTACTAGCCCTTTAAAGCCTTCACCATCGCGCTGCCCAGGCTGGCCGGGCTGTCGGCGACGTGGATACCGGCCGACTTCAGCGCCTCGATCTTGTCGCCGGCGCCGCCCTTGCCGCCGGCGATGATCGCCCCGGCATGGCCCATGCGACGGCCCGGCGGGGCGGTGACGCCGGCGATGAATCCGACCACCGGCTTCTTCACCTTGGAGCGCTCCAGGAAGTCCGCCGCGTCCTCCTCGGCGGTCCCGCCGATCTCGCCGATCATGATGATCGCCCGGGTCTCGTCGTCGCCGAGGAACAGGTCCAGACAGTCGATGAAGTTGGTGCCGTTGACCGGGTCGCCGCCGATGCCGATGCAGGTCGACTGGCCCAACCCCGCGGCCGTGGTCTGCGCCACCGCCTCGTAGGTCAGCGTGCCCGAGCGGCTGACGATACCGATCCGGCCGGGCGTGTGGATGTGCCCCGGCATGATGCCGATCTTGCACGCGTCCGGGGTGATCACGCCGGGGCAGTTGGGGCCGACCAGCCGGGTCCTCGACCCGGCCAGCGCGCGCTTCACCGTGACCATGTCGATCACCGGAATGCCCTCGGTGATGCACACCACCAGCGGGATCTCCGCGTCGATCGCCTCCAGGATCGCGTCTGCGGCGAACGGCGGCGGAACATAGATCACCGAGGCGTCGGCGCCGGTCCTGGCGACCGCCTCGGCGACCGTGTCGAACACCGGCAGATCGAGGTGGGACGACCCGCCCTTGCGCGGCGTCACGCCGCCGACCATCCGGGTGCCGTAGGCGATCGCCTGCTCGGAATGGAAGGTGCCCTGGGCGCCGGTGAAGCCCTGGCAGATGACCTTCGTCTCGCCGTCGACCAGGACCGCCATCACGCCGCCTCCTTCACCGCCCTGACGATCTTCTCCGCGGCGTCGGCCAGATTGTCGGCGGAGTCGATGGCCAGGCCGGAGTCCGCCAGGATCGTCTTGCCCAGCGCGACGTTGGTGCCTTCCAGCCGCACCACCAGCGGGACGTGCAGGCTGACCTCGCGCGCCGCCGCGACGACGCCCTCGGCGATCACGTCGCAGCGCATGATGCCGCCGAAGATGTTGACCAGGATGCCCTCGACATTGGCGTCCGACAGGATGAGCTTGAACGCCGTGGTCACCCGGTCCTTGGTGGCGCCGCCGCCGACGTCGAGAAAGTTAGCCGGCGCGCCGCCGTAGAGCTTGATGATGTCCATCGTCGCCATGGCCAGGCCGGCGCCGTTGACCATGCAGCCGATATTGCCGTCCAACTTGATGTAGTTGAGTTCGTGGCGGGCCGCCTCCAGCTCGGCCGGATCCTCCTCGGTCGGGTCGCGCAGCTCCTCGATGTCCTTGTGGCGGAACAGCGCGTTGTCGTCGAAGTTCATCTTGGCGTCGAGCGCCAGCACCTCGCCGGCACCCGTGACCACCAGCGGATTGACCTCGATCAGCGAGGCGTCGAGGTCGCGAAACGCCTTGTAGATCGCCAGCAGCAACTTCACCGCGCTGCCCACCTGCCGGCCCGACAGGCCGAGCGCGAAGGCGATGCGCCGGGCGTGGAAGCCCTGCATTCCGGCGGCCGGGTCGATCGGCACCGTGAGGATCTTCTCCGGCGTCTTGGCCGCGACCTCCTCGATGTCCATGCCGCCCTCGGTCGAGGCGATCACGGTGATCCGGCTGGTGGCGCGGTCGATCAGCACCGACAGGTACAGCTCGCGCCCGATGTCGCAGCCCTCCTCGATATAGACCCGCTTGACCTCCTTGCCTTGCGGCCCGGTCTGCTTGGTCACCAGGGTGGCGCCCAGCATCTCGCCGGCGTTGTCGCGCACGTCCTCGGACGACTTCACCACGCGGACGCCGCCCTTGCCCTTCTCGTTGCCCTTGAACCGGCCGGCGCCGCGGCCGCCGGCGTGGATCTGCGACTTGACCACCCAGACCGGGCCGCCGAGCTCCTTGGCGACGTCCTCGGCCTCCTTCGGGGTGTAGGCGACGCCACCGCGCGGCACCGCGACACCGTATTTCTGCAGCAGGCTCTTGGCCTGGTATTCGTGGATGTTCATCAGGGCCTGCGCGTGGTGACGGCGACGGATCGCGGGGCGCGGAACGCCCGGACCCGGTGCGCCCGCACCATAGCATCACCGCCTGCCGGGGCAACCGTGGAACACGGGCGCGGCCTGGCGCGGATTTCTCACATTGGCCAAGGTCCGCGCCGGGTCCGTTGAACGTCGCGGACCGTCGGGACGAGCTGGTCCAGCCTACCGACGCGGATCATCGAACGATCGGCGGCGACCAGGTCACCCGCCCGCCATCATCCTCTGGGTGGCTTCCACCAGGCCGCGGACGGCGGCGACCGAGCTGTCGAACATCGCCTGCTCGTCGGGCGTCAGGATGATCTCGACGATGCGCTCGACGCCGCCGGCGCCGATCACCACCGGTACGCCGACATACAAGTCGTCGACGCCGTACTGGCCGGTCAGGTAGGCGGCGCACGGCAGCAGCCGCTTCTTGTCCTTCAGGAACGATTCCGCCATGGCGATCGCCGACGCCGCGGGGGCATAGAACGCCGATCCGGTCTTCAACAGGCCGACGATCTCCGCCCCGCCGTCGCGAGTGCGCTGGACGATCGCGTCCAGCCGTGCTTGCGTCGTCCAGCCCATCGCCACCAGGTCGGGCAGCGGGATGCCGGCGACGGTGGAATAGCGCACCAGCGGCACCATGGAGTCGCCGTGGCCGCCCAGCACGAAGGCGGTGACGTCCTCGACCGAGACGTCGAATTCCCGCGCCAGGAAATAGCGGAACCGGGCGCCGTCCAGCACCCCCGCCATGCCGACCACCCGCGCCGCCGGCAGCCCGGTGACCTGCTTCATCACCCCGACCATGGCGTCCAGCGGGTTGGTGATCACGATGACGAAGGCGTCCGGGCAGTATGCCTTGATGTTCTCGCCGACGCTGGTGACGACCTTGGTGTTGACGCCGATCAGGTCGTCGCGGCTCATCCCCGGCTTGCGCGGCACGCCGGCGGTTACGATGACGACGTCGGCGCCCTCGATGACGCCGTAGCCGCTGCCGCCGACGACTGCGGCGTCGAAGCCCTCCACCGGCGATGCCTCGGCGATGTCGAGCGCCTTGCCGTCGGGCACGCCCTCGACGATGTCGAACAGGACGATGTCGCCCAGTTCCTTGATCCCGGCCAGCAAGGCCAGGGTGCCGCCGATCTGGCCGGCGCCGATCAGCGCGATTTTCCTGCGTGCCATGGAGCTTCCCTCAGCGTTTGTCGGCCGTCGGGGGAACCCGCGATCGGACGCCGCCCGCGCCGCCGGCTTGGTAGCGTGAATCCGGTGCCGGGGCAAGGCGGGCCACCCGCCGGTGGCGTCTCAGACTGAAACTTGATGCGCCGAAGGCGCGAAGCCGACTCGAATGTCGGCCTTCCGCCCTAAAGCGGGTGTGGTTCATGGCCGGTCAGTACCGCCGGATATAGCCACAAGCAGTCATTTCCGTCCGGCGCTCTGCTCGTTGACGAAAGTTTGATTCCTGCGTCAGGTTGGCTCAACGACTTCATAACGCTCAGAGCCGCCAACCTTGCCGTCTAATCGGAACGTGCCGCCGCGATTTATCACGTCCTTGCCGATTTTCCCGTGAACCTCGACAATGGCGTCCGGTTCGATGACCAGGTTGCGGCCGATCTTCCCGAACAGCTTTACGGAGACGCCGCTCGCCACCGTGGCATCGCGACCGATCGTTCCGTGGAACTCAGCGTCCTCGGAAAAGGTCAAGTCACCGGCCACTTTTGCATCCCGTCCGACAAGATCGGGGCGATAGGCCTTGAGCGCGTGCCAGGCGAGCAGGATGGCAAAAATCAGCGCGAACCAACGCACCCACCAGGTGCCGGGCTCTGTCCATTGCCCAGAGGACGTGGCCGCGTTGATGACGAACAGGATTGCCAAAACGTACGCCAAACGCGCAGCGCGATGCCGAAACCACCGCTTCTTATCGTCGGAGACGGGGTCCGCCACAGGCGCGCGGGGACGCGGCCGGGTAGCATGTTGGGTCTTGGTCGTCGTCGGCGACAGGTCAAGGCTGTAGGTCGGCACGGGTTCGGCGATGTTTTTGACCTTCTTCTCGCCCATGAAGTCGTAACCGAGGGTGAGCTTGTTGTGCACCTGGTCGTAGACCGTGCCGGAAATGCAGACGCCGCCGGGCTCGGCCAAGGCCTG
>JAZFQW010000499.1:0-3179 GCA_036445335.1 Alphaproteobacteria bacterium
TCCACCGCCGCCCCCGCCTCCCGCAGCACGGCCGCCGGCTCCAGCACGCTCGGATGCTCGATGGCGGAAACGATCAGGCGGTCGACCTGGGTCGCCGTGCCGAACAACGCGAGGTTGTTGGCCTCGGTCGCGCCGGAGGTGAAGACGACCTCGGACGGCCGTGCGCCGACCACGTCGGCGACGGCTTCGCGCGCGGCGTCGACCACCTTCGCCGCGCGCCACCCGGCCGGATGGTCGCTGTGCGGATTGCCGACCCGGGCCGCGTCCAGCCAGGGCAGCATGGCCGCCCGGACCTCGGGATCGAGCGGCGTGCTGGCCAGGTGATCCAGGTAGATCTGTCGCCGGTCCGCCGTCATGGGGGACGAATGGGCGGCGCCGAGGGTGCCCCCGGCAACCGCCCAGTTCTCACCCGGTCGTCAGGCGTCGACACCCTGGACGTACCAGTCCATCTGCAAAAGGTCGGCGTCGCCCATGGTCTCGCCATCGGCGATCACGACCTCGCCGGCCTGGTTCTTGATCGGGCCGGTGAACGGGTGCAGCGTCCCGGCGACGATGCCGTCGCGGGTCGCCTCGGCCGCGGCGCGGGCCTCGGCGGACACCGCGTCGCCCCACGGCGCCATCTTGACCATGCCCTCCTTGATGCCCCACCAGATGTTCTGCGACTCCCAGGTGCCGTCGATCACGTCCTGGGTCCGCTGCAGGTAGTAGCCCGACCAGTCGTCGAGGATCGACGTCAGCTGGGCGTTGGGCGCGTAGGCCGACATGTCGGACGCCTGGCCGAAGCCGTGGACGCCACGCGTCTCGGCGGTTTGCAGGGGCGCCGGGCTGTCGGTGTGCTGGCAGATGATGTCCGCGCTCTGGTCGATCAGCACCTTGGCGGCGTCGCCCTCCTTGCCCGGATCGTACCACGAGTTGACCCAGACGACTTTGATCTGGATGTCGGGGCGGACCTTCTGCGCCGCCAGGGTGAAGGCGTTGATGCCCATCACCACCTCCTTCTGCGCCGCCAGGGTGAAGGCGTTGATGCCCATCACCACCTCGGGGATCGGGAACGAGGCGATGTAGCCGACGATCCCGGTCGTTGTATGGTGCCCGGCGATGGCGCCGCAGACCGACCGCCCCTCGTGGAAGCGCGCGTTGTAGGCCGAGACGTTCGGCGCCGTCTGAAAGCCGGTGGCGTGCTCGAACTTCACGTCCGGGAACTGCTGCGCCACCCGGATCGTTGGGTTCATGTAGCCGAACGACGTGGTGAAGATAAGCCCGTGGCCGGACGCGGCGAGCTGGCGGATGACCCGTTCCGCATCCGGCCCCTCCGCGACGTTCTCCACGTAGCTCGTCTCGACCTGATCGCCGAAATGCTCGACCACGGCCTCGCGGCCCAGTTCGTGGCCATGGGTCCAGCCGAAGTCGCCGATCGGACCGACATAGACGAACCCGACCTTCACCGCGTCCTGGGCGAATGCGCGCGGTCCGCCGAGCGCCATCGCGCCGGCCGCCGCCGCGGAGCCGAGGACCAGTCCTCGGCGCGTTACTTTTGTCGTCATTCGAGTATCCTCCCTTTCCGTATTGCGGTTCACTCTATACCCTTTGAAAGCTCATGTTGATGGCCTGAAGGGTGTACCAAGACAGGCCGGCGCGTCCAGCCGCCCCTTCCATGGTCCGGCGGCGATTGCCCACAGGACCGCGATGGTCGCCAGGTACGGCAGCATCGACATGACCTGCGAGGGAATGCCGATGCCGCCCGCCCCCTGGGTGTACAGTTGCAGGATCGTGACGCCGCCGAACAGGTAGGCGCCGGCCAGGACGCGCCAGGGGCGCCACGACGAGAAGACCACCAGCGCCAGCGCGATCCAGCCGCGCCCGGCGGTCATCTCCTCCGCCCACATCGGCGTGTAGGACAGCGACAGGAACGCGCCGCCGATGCCCGACATCGCGCCGCCGAACAGCACCGCCATATAGCGCACGCCGATGACGTTGTAGCCGATGGAGTGGGCCGACAGGTCCGACTCCCCGACCGCGCGCAGGATCATCCCGCCCCGCGACTTCTTGAGGAACCACGCCACCCCCGCGGTCGCCGCGATCGACAGGTAGACCAGCGCATCGTGGCCGAACAGCAGCGGGCCGACGATCGGCAGATCGCTGATGCCGGCAATCGCCAGCTTCGGCAGCGGCACGACGGGCACGCCGACGAAGCCGGACCCGACCAGCGCGGACAACCCGATCCCGAAGATGGTGAGCGCCAGACCGGTCGCCACCTGGTTCGCCGCCAGGGTCAGCGTCAGCACGCCGAACGCGAGCGCCATGACGGCGCCGGCGAGGGCGCCCACCACGATACCCAGCGTCGCGCTTCCGGTCGTCACCGTGACCGCGAACGCGCAGACGGCACCGGCCAGCATCATCCCCTCGATGCCCAGATTGAGCACCCCGGATTTTTCCGAGACCAGCTCACCCACGGCGGCGAACAGCAGCGGCGTCGCCGCACCGATGATCGTGAGCAGGACGGCTACCGTAGGATCTACGCTCATGGCACTTCACCCCGTGACAAGGCGTGGAACGCGGATCCGGTAGCGCACCAGGAAATCCGACCCCAACAGGAAGAACAGCAGCAGCCCCTGGAAGACGCCGGTCACCGCCTGGGGCAACCCGACCACTACCTGGGCGTTCTCGCCGCCGATATAGGACAGCGCCATCAGCAGCCCCGACAGGATGATGCCGAGCGGATGCAGCCGTCCCAGGAAGGCGACGATGATCGCCGTGAAGCCGTATCCGGGCGAGATCACCGGGATGATCTGTCCGATCGGGCCGGCGACCTCGAACGTCCCGGCCAGACCGGCGAGGCCGCCGCTGAGCAGCAGGCTGAACCAGATGACGTAGGTGCGGTTGAACCCCGCGAAGCGCGCCGCCGCCGGCGCCTGACCGACCACGCGGACCTGAAAGCCGACGATGGTGAAGGTCATCAGCACCCACACCGCCACCGCGACCAACAGCGCGATGATGGCGCCGAAATGCAGTCGCGTCCCCTCGATGACGATGGGCAGCAGGGCGGAGTCGGAGAACATGCGCGACTGCGGGAAGTTGAACCCCATCGGGTCCTTCCATGGCCCGTAGACGAGCGTGCTGAGGAACAGCGTCGCCACGTAGGTCAGCATCAGGCTGGTCAGGATCTCGTTGACGCCGAA
>JAZFQW010000500.1:0-7345 GCA_036445335.1 Alphaproteobacteria bacterium
CTGCACGGCGCTGTCGCGCAGACCGTGGCCGGTGTGATGAGTGCGGGCCAAGCCGGCATACCGCGCGTTGCCGAGTTGGCGGGCGCCGATCGAGCGGGCGTGAGTGAATTGCATCGGCAGCCGGCGATGTCGGTAGGACGGCAGGACCGTTGATCGATGAGATGCCGCACAACCGGGCGGCCGCTGTTGCCGTTTTCGCGGCCGCGGTTAAAGAACCGGGCGAAGTCGCTCCAGGAAATCTGTTAGAAGATTAGCGCCGGTCGGTCTCCGGCAGAAGCGACCGGTCGGCACCGGACGTCCCGACGGGGTCGACTGCCGGTGCGCAGCAGGGAATTGAACGCCATGAGCACGCAAGACGCGCGTCCCGAGGTCGACGCCATCGTCGGCGCCAGTCACGGCGATCCCTTCTCGGTGCTGGGCATGCACGCCGACGACGACGGCCGGATCGTCGTGCGGACCTTCCAGCCGGCCGCCGTTTCGGTCGCAGTGATCGAAGCGGGGTCCGGCAAGGTCGCCGCCGAACTCGCCCGGATCCACGACGACGGCTTCTTCGAGGGCGCCATGCCGCGCCGCAAGGCGCCGTTCCGTTACCGCCTGCGGCTCGATCTTGCGGACGGTCCGGTCGATATCGAGGACCCGTACGGCTTCCCGCCGGTGCTCGGCGACCTCGACGTGCACCTGCTGGCCGAGGGCACCCACCTGCGCACCTACGACAGGCTGGGGGCGCATCCTAGGGAGATCGACGGCATTTCCGGCGTCGCGTTCGTCGTGTGGGCGCCCAGCGCCAAGCGGGTCTCGGTGGTCGGCGACTTCAACGGCTGGGACGGGCGCTCGCATCCGATGCGGCTGCGCCACGGCTGCGGCGCCTGGGAGATCTTCGTGCCCGGGATCGGCCGCGGCGTCGCGTACAAGTACGAGATTCTCGGCGCCGATGGGACGCTGTTGCCATTGAAGGCTGACCCCTACGCCTTCTACGCCGAACTGCGTCCGAAGACAGCGTCCGTGGCTCACGGCCTGCCGGACTGGCAATGGCGCGACGATGCCTGGATGGCGTCGCGCGCCGCGGTCAACGCGCGCGAGGCGCCGATCTCGGTGTACGAGGTTCATCTGGGGTCGTGGCGCCGGGTGCCGGAGGACGGCGATCGCTTCCTCAGCTACACCGAACTGGCCGACCAGCTGATCCCCTACGCCAAGGACCTCGGCTTCACCCATATCGAGCTGATGCCGGTCAGCGAGTTTCCGTTCGACGGGTCGTGGGGCTATCAGCCGATCGGCCTGTTCGCGCCGACCAGCCGGTTCGGCCCGCCGGAGGACTTCCAGGCCTTCGTCGACCGGTGCCACGGCGCGGGCATCGGCGTGCTGTTGGACTGGGTGTCCGGCCATTTCCCCACCGACCCGCACGGGCTCGGCCTGTTCGACGGCAGCCATCTGTACGAGCACTCCGACCCGCGCCAGGGGTTCCACATGGACTGGAATACCCTGATCTACAACTACGGCCGCCGCGAGGTGGAGAACTTCCTGCTGGGCAACGCGCTGTTCTGGATGGACCGCTACCATATCGACGGGCTGCGCGTCGACGCCGTCGCCTCGATGCTGTACCTCGACTACAGCCGCGAGCCGGGACAGTGGGTGCCCAACAAATACGGCGGCCGGGAGAATCTCGAGTCGATCGATTTCCTCAAGCGGATGAACGTCGAGGTGTTTGGCGCGTTCCCCGGCGCCACGACGGTGGCGGAGGAATCGACCGCGTGGCCCGGCGTCTCGCGGCCGACCTATGCCGGCGGTCTGGGGTTCGGGTTCAAATGGAACATGGGCTGGATGCACGACACGCTGCGCTACATGGGCAATGATCCGATCCACCGCCGCTACCACCACAACGATCTGACGTTCGGGCTGCTGTACGCCTTCACCGAGAACTTCATGCTGCCGCTCAGCCATGACGAGGTAGTGCACGGCAAGGGTTCGCTGCTTGACCGGATGCCGGGCGACGCCTGGCAGAAGTTCGCCAACCTGCGCACCTATTACGCCTTCATGTGGACCCACCCGGGCAAGAAGCTGCTGTTCATGGGCGGCGAGTTCGCGCAACGGCGCGAATGGAACCACGATACCAGTCTGGACTGGCACCTGCTGGACCGGCCCGAACACCGCGGTATCCAGAGCCTGATCCGCGACCTCAACCGGCTGTACCGCGAGACCCCCGCACTGCACCAGCTCGACTGCGACGGCGCCGGCTTCGAATGGGTCGAATCGCAGGACTTCGAAAACGGCGTCCTGTCGTTCCTGCGCCTTGGGCTGGACGGCACGGCGCCGGTTCTGATGGTCGGCAACTTCACCCCGGTGCCGCGGCACGGCTATCGCCTGGGCGTGCCGCGCGGTGGCCGGTGGGACGAACTGCTGAACACCGACGCGGTCGATTATGGCGGCGGCGGCGTCGGCAACGGCGGCGGGGTGGAGGCGAAGGCAGTGGAAAGCCACGGCCGGCCGTACTCGGTCGAATTGACCGTGCCACCGCTGGCGACCGTCGTGCTCACGGCGCGCGAGGGCGCGCGTTAATGGCGGAAGGCGGATCCGCCATCTGGCCGGGCCGTTCCTATCCGCTGGGCGCCACCTGGGATGGCGACGGGGTCAATTTCGCGTTGTTCTCCGCCCACGCCGAGCGGGTCGAGTTGTGCCTGTTCGACCGCAGCGGCCGCACCGAGCTGGAGCGGGTGGCGCTGCCGGAGCATACCGACCAAGTGTGGCACGGCCATCTGCCGGATGCCCGACCGGGGATGCTGTACGGCTATCGCGTCCACGGCCCCTATGCGCCCGAGGCCGGCCACCGCTTCAATCCGAACAAGCTGTTGATCGACCCCTACGCGCGGACGCTGGAGGGCGGCTTCCGCTGGACCGACGCCCACCACGGCTACCGCGTCGCGTCGGGACGGGCCGATCTGTCGTTCGACCGGCGCGACAATGCCCGCTTCGTGCCGAAATGCCGGGTCGTCGACGCCGCCTTCACCTGGGGCGAGGACCGCAAGCCCGAGATCCCGTGGACCGACACGGTGATCTACGAGACCCATGTGCGCGGTCACACCATACGCCATCCCGATGTCCGGCGGTCGCGCCGCGGCACATTCGCGGGCCTGGCGACGCGGCAGGTGATCCGCTATCTGCGGTCGCTTGGCGTCACGGCGGTCGAGTTGCTGCCGGTGCATGCGTTCCTGGACGACCGGTTCCTGGTCCAGCAGGGGCTGCGGAACTATTGGGGCTACAACACGCTGTGCTTCTTCGCGCCGGAGCCGCGGTACCTGGCCGGCGGAGGGCTCGGCGAATTCAGGACGATGGTCAAGCGGCTGCACGACGCCGGCATCGAGGTCCTGCTGGACGTCGTCTACAACCACACCTGCGAAGGCAATCATCTCGGCCCGACGCTCAGCTTTCGCGGCATCGACAACGCCTCGTATTACCGCCTAGACGCGGACAATCCGCGCTATTGCCTGGACTACACCGGAACCGGGAACACGTTGAACATGGGCCATCCGCGGGTGCTGCAGATGGTAATGGACAGTTTGCGCTACTGGGCCGGCGAGATGCATGTCGACGGGTTCCGCTTCGACCTCGCCTCGACGCTGGGTCGCGATCACGAGGCGTTCGACCCGACCGGCGGCTTCTTCAACGCGGTGCGGCAGGACCCGCAGCTGTCGCGCTTGAAGCTGATCGCCGAGCCCTGGGACGTCGGGCCGGAGGGGTACCGCCTGGGCCACTATCCGCCCGGCTGGGCGGAATGGAACGACCGCTACCGCGATTCGGTGCGCTGCTGCTGGCGCGGCGACCACGGCATCATGCCCGAGATCGCGCGGCGGCTCAGCGGCTCCGCGGACCTGTTCGAGCACAACGACCGGCGGGCGTGGAGCAGCGTCAACTTCATCGCCTGCCACGACGGCTTCACCACCGCCGACGTCGTCAGCTACAAGGAAAAACACAATCAGGCCAACGGCGAAGGCGGCATCGACGGTCACGGCCACAACTGCAGCGACAATTACGGCGCCGAGGGACCGACCGGCGATCCGGAGATCCTGGCAGTGCGCGCCCGTCAGCAGCGCAACCTTCTGGCCACGCTGCTATTTTCCCAGGGGACGCCGATGCTGCTGGCCGGTGACGAATTCGGCCGCAGCCAGCAGGGCAACAACAACGCCTATTGCCAGGACAACGAAATCAACTGGTTCGACTGGGCCGGCATCGACGGTTCCGGCCGCGAGTTGCGGGCCTTCGTCGTCCGGCTGCTGGCGCTGCGCCGCGCCCACCCGGTGCTGCGCCGGCCGTGGTTCCTGCACGGCCGTGAGCGGTCGCGCCACGGCGTGCGCGACATCGAATGGCTGACGCCGGAAGGACTGCCCAAGACCGAGGAACAATGGCGTGACCATTACGCCCGATCGATCGGGCTGATGCTCGCCGGCGACGCCGGGCACTTTGTCGGACCGGAAGGCGAGCCGCTGGACGACGACGTGCTGTACCTGGTCCTGAACGCCCACACCGAAGAGGTCGCGTTCACCATGCCTGCGGTCACCGGCGGCCGGCACTGGTCATGCCTGATCGACACCGCCACGCCGACCCGGGCGGAGGGCAAGCTGATAGTCGAGATGGCCAAACCGCACGCGATGACCGCACGCTCGCTCGCGCTGTTCGCCCTGAAGACCGACGCCTGACGGGCCATCGGCCCGCATTTCGTCTTGCCCCGACTCCGATATTGGGGAGAAAGTCGCCTCCGGGGCGGCGGCAGGTGCCCGCCGGAACCAAGGAGGCGCGGTCGATGGACCCGCTCGACAGGCTGGCCGATCGGGTCGGGATCGAGGCCGGATACCGCGACAACTGGCAGAACCACGTGGCGACGTCGACGGAGTCGAAGACCGCCATCCTGACCGCGATGGGCCTGGCCGCGGCCGACGCCGGCCAACGGGCCGCCACCCTGGAGGCGCTGGAGTCCCGGCCGTGGCGGCGGCTGGTCGAGCCGGTCGCGGTGATCGCCGCCGAGGCCCAGCCGGCGACCCTGACCGTGACCGTTCCGGAGACGCTGGCGGACCGGCGCCTCGCGTGGGCGATCACCGAGGAGGGCGGCAACCGGCGGCGCAGCGTCGAGCCGATTGCCGCGTTGCGGGTGAGCGAGACGCGGGACGAGGCGGACGGCCGGCGCCAGCGCCGTCTGCTGACGCTGCCGGGCGGCCTTCCAGACGGTTACCACCGGCTGCGGGTCGGTGTCGAAGGGGTCTCGGACCAGGCCGCGGAGTGCCTGCTGATCGTGGCTCCGCGCCGCTGTTGGAGTCCCGATGACATCGCCCCCGGCGACAAGATGTGGGGCGTGAGCTGCCAGCTCTACGCGTTGCGGTCCGCCGGCGGCTGGGGGGTCGGCAATTTCTCCGACCTTACGCGCCTGGCCGAACTGGCGGCGGCGCAAGGGGCCGATGTGGTCGGCCTCAATCCGCTGCACGCGTTGTTCCCGGCCGACCCCGGCCAATGCAGTCCGTATTCGCCGGCCAGCCGCGACTTCCTCAACATCCTCTACATCGATGTCGAGGCGGTGCCCGACTTCGCCGAGGCGCCGGAGGCGCGGGCGATGGTCAGCCAGCGGATGTTCCGCCGGCGCCTGGCGGCGGCGCGGGACGCCGAGACCGTCGACTATCCGGCGGTGACGGCGCTGGTCCTGCCGGTTCTCGAGGCGCTGTACCAAGGCTTTCGCGCCCGCCACCTGGCGTCGCCGACCGCCCGCGGGCGCGCCTTTCGCGACTTCCGGGCGGGCCATGGCGACGCCCTGCGCGGGTTCGCCACGTTCATGGCGCTGCACCAGCGTCTGGCCGCCGACGACCCGGCGATGCTGTACTGGCGGGACTGGCCAGAGGGGTATCGGCGGCCGGACTCGCCGGCGGTCGCGGCGTTTGTCGCGGCTCACCCGCAGCGGGTCGAATTCCACGAATATCTACAGTGGATCGCCGACGAGCAATTGCAGGCGGCGGCGGCGCGGGCGCAGGGCGCCGGCATGCGGATCGGCCTGTACCGCGACCTGGCCGTCGGGGTCGGGCCCGGCAGCGCTGCCGCCTGGGCCGACGGCGACGCGCTGCTGAGCGGCATCTCGGTCGGCTGCCCGCCCGACCTGCTGGCGCGGCTGGGGCAGAACTGGGGACTGGCGCCGCTCGACCCGCTGGCCCTGTACGAGCGCGCCTACGCACCGTTCATCGCGGCGCTTCGGGCCAACATGCGCCACGCCGGCGCGCTGAGAATCGACCACGCCATGGGCCTCATGCACCTCTATTGGGTGCCGCGCGGCCTGGCGACCGACCAAGGCGCGTACGTGTCGTATCCGTTCCAGGCGCTGCTGCGCATTCTGGCATTGGAATCGCGGCGCAACCGATGCCTGGTGATCGGCGAGGACCTGGGCACCATTCCGGATGACTTCTCTCCGGCGGTGGCGGACGCCGGTGTGCTGTCGTACCGCGTGCTGTTTTTCGAACGGATCGTCGACGGCCCGTTCGCGCGCCCGTCGACCTATCCGGAGGCGGCGCTGGTCACCGGCAGCACCCATGATCTGCCGACGCTGGCCGGATTCTGGGCCGGACGCGACCTGGAATGGCGCCGCTTGCTGTCGCTCTATCCCGACGACGCGGTCCGCGACGCCGACGCGGCGGGGCGCATCGCCGATCGACGCCGGCTGATCGACGCGCTGATCGATGCCGGGCTGTGGCCGCCGGACCCGCCGACCGATTCCGAGGCGCTGGCATACGGGCCCGACCTGCGGGTCGCCATCCAGCGGTTCCTGGCGCGCACGCCGACCCGGTTGTTCATGGTCCAGCTCGAAGACGCTCTGGGCCAGATCGAGCAGATGAATCTGCCGGGGACGGTCGACGGCCACCCGAACTGGCGGCGCAAGCTGGCGTTGACCGTGGACCGGATATTCCACGACGGCGATGTCGGCACCGTGCTGCAGGTGATCCGCGACGAAAGGAGCATGCAGACCTGACCCGCGGGTCGGCCGGACGCGTGAAATTGAAAATCGTTATCAGTAATTGTTTGATTTATCTTCACCTTTTTCTTGTCTGCTGGCGGGGACGGCACGACGTAATACCAAGGATCGCTGATAATGACCCATTTGACAGGGGAACCCGGCCTGCGGTGGCGCGCGGCGGCCCGCCGGGTGCGTTGCGGCCCTTGCCCGATGCGGCTGCATCGCGCCGCGGACCGCGCCTGCCCGGCGGGCCGCCGCGCGCCATCAAATGGGTCACTATCAGCGATCCTTGGTATTAGCGGGCCGGCGGCCGCTCACCCGGTCTCGTTGAAATCCTCCAGCAGGGCGGCGATGCGGTCCGGGTCGCTC
>JAZFQW010000501.1:0-6546 GCA_036445335.1 Alphaproteobacteria bacterium
CAAGGCGCCGGGCAAGGAGCTGCGGGATTACGGTGTTGGCGCGCAGATTCTGCTCGACCTCGGCGTGCGCGAAATGGTGCTGCTGACCAACACCAAAACGACCGTGATCGGCCTCGAGGGCTATGGCCTGACCATCGTCGAGCAGCGGCCGATCACGGGCCAGCCGGGCTGACCCGCCGCCGGCCGGATCGAGCGCATGACCCAGTCGCCGCATATCCTGATCGTGGAGGCCCGCTTCTATGCCGACATCGCCGACGAGCTGGCGCGCGGCGCGGTCGCGGCGCTGGAGGCCGGCGGTGCCAGCCATGAGCGCATCGAGGTGCCCGGCGCCTTCGAGATTCCGGCGGCGGTCGCCTTCGCGGCGCTCGCCACGGAACGGCATGCCGATCAGGCGCCGTTCGACGGCTTCATCGCGCTCGGCTGCGTCATCCGCGGCGAGACCTCGCATTACGACTATGTCTGCGGCGAGAGTGCACGCGGTCTGCAGGACCTCGCCTGCCGTCACGGGTTGGCGCTGGGCTACGGGATCCTCACCTGCGAGACCCGCGACCAGGCCTGGGAGCGCGCCGCGGTCGACCGCAAGAACAAGGGTGCCGACGTCGCCCTGGCCTGCCTGCGGATGATCGACCTCAGACGGCGTTTCCGGCTCGAAGCGCGCTGACGCGGTGGCGCCGATGACCGCATCCAAACCCTCCGCCAACGCGCGCCGCAGCGCCGCGCGGCTTGCCGCCGTCCAGGCGCTGTATCAGATCGCGCTGGGCGGTGCCGAAGTCGAGGCCGTGCTTGGCGAGTTCGTCCAGCACAGGTTCGGGGCGGAGTTGGACGGCGACCGGTTCGTCGAACCCGATCCGCCGCTGTTCGCCGAGATCGTCCGCGGCGCGAGCGATCGCGTCGACGATCTGGACGCGCTGATCGCCGAATCGCTCGACCGCACCTGGTCGGCGGACCGACTCGAGTTGTTGCTGACCGCGATCCTGCGGGCGGGCGCGTGGGAGCTGCTGGCGAACGGCGCAGCGCCGGCGCGGATCATCGTCGCCGACTATGTCGGCCTGGCCCATGCCTTCTTCGGCGCCAAGGAGCCGGCGATGGTGAACGCGGTGCTCGACCGCCTCGCGCGCACCCTGCGGCCCGACGAACTGACCCCGGCGGCCGACACCGGCGGCGCCTGATCCGATGGCCGGCGGGCTCGACGAATTCGCCCGGATCGACCGGTTCTTCAAGCCCCTGTCCAGGGGCTTCACGGGCGCACTGGGCCTCGAAGACGACGCCGGTCTGATTGCCGCTCCGGCCGGCGAGGCGCTGGCCGTGACGACCGACGCGATGGTCGAGGGCGTCCATTACCCGGCTGGCGAGGATCCGGCGCGGCTGGCCCGCAAGCTGCTGCGGGTCAACCTGTCGGACCTGGCGGCGATGGGCGCGCGGCCGCTGGCCTATACCCTGACCACCGCGCTGCCTGCCGGCGTGACCGAGGACTGGCTGGCGGCATTCGCCGCCGGCCTGGAGGAGGATCAGGGGCGCTACGGCATCCACCTGCTGGGCGGTGATTCGGTGTCGACGCCCGGACCCGCGATGCTTTCAGTGACCGCGTTCGGCTCCGTTCGCGAGGCGCGCGCGCTGCGCCGGGCGGGTGCGTTGGTGGGCGACGACGTCTTTGTCAGCGGGTCGGTCGGCGACGCCGCGCTGGGTCTCCTGGCCGTGCGCGGCGAACTGGACGGCCTCGCCGCCCCGGCGCGCGCCGCGCTGGCCGGGCGCTACCGGCTGCCGGAGCCGCGCGGCGCGCTCGGACCTCGGCTGATCGGGCTGGCACACGCGGCGGTCGACCTGTCGGACGGGCTGGTCGGCGATCTGGGCCACATCTGCGCCGCGTCCGGCGTTGCGGCGAGGATCGAGGCCGCGCGGGTGCCGCTGTCCGACGCCGGGCGGGCGGCGGTGGCGGCCGATCCCGCATTGCTGCCGGTGGCGCTCGCCGGCGGCGACGATTACGAGCTGGCTTTCACTGCGCCGCCATCGGCGGCGGACGCGCTCGGCGCCCTCGCGACGGACCTGGACCTGCCGTTGACCCGCATCGGTACCATCGGCGCGGGCGGTGGGGTGACCGTGGTCGACTCCGACGGCCAAACTCTGACCCTCCCAGTCGGCTGGCGCCATTTCTGACCCCTGTCGGCGCGACAGTGTCGCGCAGACCGTGGCCAGCGTGAGAGATGCGGGTTAACCCGATATTCACGCCGCGCGGCGCTACAATTGCGCCGGACTCCTCTAGCGCGGGCCAGGCAGGCCATGAAAAAGCTCGTTGCCGTGGTCGCGGTGCTGGCGCTGGTGGGCGGCGGGGCCGGCGTCTGGTATTTCTATCTGCGGGACGATAGCGCCGCCGCGCCGGTCGAGGCGGCGGAGCCCGAGGCGCCCCCGGTCTATGTCGAGTTCAAGCCGCTGCAGTTGCCGCTGATCGGCGACGAAGGGATCGAACAGCTGATCAGTATCGTGGTCGCGCTGGAAGTGGCCGACGACGCGGCGGCGGAACAGGTCATCGCCTTGGCGCCGCGCCTGAACGACGCGTTTCTGCGCGAGCTTTACGGCGTCCTGCACACCCGCCTGATCATGCGCAACGGCGTGGTCGACGTGACCGCAATAAAGCGGCGGATCGCGGCGGTGGCCCAGGCCATCATGGGTGAGGACGTCGTATACGACGCATTGATCCAGCGGGTGAGCCAGCGCCCGCTCTGACGGCGCGGGGTCGGGCCGACCACGCCGCTTGCCCGCCGTCGGCTGCGGCTGTCCGGCAACGATAATGTGGTTGATCGCCCAAGTGCGGGCCTAGCGCGCCCTTCTCACACTGGCCGCCGCCTGCGTCGCGCCCCGGCGGCCCGCCCACTGCGTCGAAGACGTCGACCGTAGCGTTGCTACGCTCTTCGTCCTTCTTCTGATGGCTCGGACCGCCCGGACGCGACGCAGACCGTGGCCAGTGTGAGAAGGGCGCGCTAAGGTGATAGGGCCATGACCACGCCCGGCTCAGCGGACGCCCGGTCGGCCCACAGGGCCGATCCGACCAAGAAGAACGTCCTGATCCTCGCCCTCTGCCAGGCGTTCGGGATGACCGGCAACGCCATGGTCATCACGGTGTCCGCCCTGGTCGGCTTCGACATGGCGGTCGACAAGGGCCTGGCGACACTGCCGCTGGCGCTGCAGTTCACCGCCACCATGATCGGCACCATCCCGGCCTCGCTGCTGATGCGGCGGATCGGCCGGCGGGCGGGATTCAGCCTGGGCGCGTCGGTCGGCTGCATCGGCGGGGCGACCGCCGCCTATGCGATCGCCTCTGGCAGCTTCGCGCTGTTCTGCCTGGCGGCGATGCTCAACGGCGTGTTCCACGCCTTCATCCTGTATTACCGCTTCGCCGCCGCCGACACCGCCAGCGAGACGTTCCGTCCGCGGGCGATCAGCCTGGTGATGGCCGGCGGGGTGGTCGCGGCGATCGCCGGTCCCGAACTGGCGAAGTGGAGCCGAGGGCTGTTCGCGCCGGCGCTGTTCGTCGGCAGCTATGCGGCAATCGCCGGCCTGGCCGCGGTGTCGCTGGTGCTGCTGCAGTTCGTCGACATCCCGCGGCTCAGCGCGGCGGAGCGCGCCCGGTCCGGCCGTCCGCTCGGCGTCATCCTGCGGCAGCCGAAATGCGTGACGGCGATCCTGTCGGCGGCGGTCGGCTATGCCGTCATGTCGCTGGTCATGACGGCGACGCCGCTGGCCATGGTCGCCCACCACTTCGATTTCGACGACGCCGCCTTCGTCATCCAGTGGCACGGGCTGGCGATGTTCTTGCCCAGCTTCTTCACCGGCCAGCTGATCCAGCGATTCGGCGCGGTGCGGATCATATCCGTTGGAATCGCGATGAATGTCGCGTCCCTGGCCATCAATCTGTCGGGCGTGGAGTTTCTGCAGTTCTGGGCCGCCCTGGTGCTGTTGGGCCTCGGCTGGAACTTCATGTTCGTCGGCGGCACCGCGCTGCTGACCGAGGTCCACACGCCGGCGGAGCGGGGCAAGACCCAGGCGGTGAACGACTTCCTGGTGTTCACCACGGTGTCGCTGGCGGCGTTCTCGTCCGGGGCGCTGCACAGCAGCTTCGGCTGGACCGCGGTCAATCTCGGCATGGCGCCGCCCCTGCTGATCGCGCTGACCGCGGTGGTGTGGCTGATCCGCCGGCGCCCGCGGCCGGTGTAAGCGCCGCGGTCTGGAAAGCCGGCGGCGGCGAGCGAATCCGGCGGCGCCGATGACCGATGTGTTGCTTTGCCGAATCCGTTCTGTCATTTTCCCGGCGCCTTTCTGGCGCCGACCCGGCGGGCATGGCGGAGGCAAGCCGGCGCGGTTCTCGGGTCTCAGGGGATATTGTACATGTCAGCGGTTCTGTATTTCGTGTTGGCCTGTGGCCTGGTGGCCATCGGCTACGGGATCTGGGCGTCCAGGTCGGTGTTGTCGGCCAGCCCCGGCAACGATCGCATGCAGGAGATCGCCGCGGCGGTGCAGGAGGGCGCGCGCGCCTACCTCAATCGGCAATACACGACGATTGCCATCGTCGGTGTCATCATCGCCGTCATCGTCACCGTGCTGCTCGGCTGGCGCGTCGGCCTGGGCTTCGTGATCGGCGCCATCCTGTCGGCCGCCGCCGGATATCTCGGCATGCATGTATCAGTACGCGCCAATGTCCGAACCGCGGAGGGCGCGCGCCAGGGGCTCGAGCACGGCCTGAGCATCTCGTTCCGGGCCGGCGCCGTGACCGGCATGCTGGTGGCCGGACTGGCGCTGCTGGCGGTCTCCGGCTATTACAGCTGGCTGCTGGTGGTCGGGGCGGACGGCCGCGAGGTGGTCGACGCGCTGGTCGCGCTCGGCTTCGGCGGCTCGCTGATCTCGATCTTCGCGCGCCTGGGCGGTGGTATCTTCACCAAGGGCGCCGACGTCGGGGCCGACCTGGTCGGCAAGGTCGAGGCCGGCATCCCCGAGGACGATCCGCGCAATCCGGCGGTTATCGCCGACAATGTCGGCGATAATGTCGGCGACTGCGCCGGCATGGCGGCGGACCTGTTCGAGACCTACGCGGTGACCGTCGTCGCCACCATGGTGCTGGCGTCGATCTTCTTCGCCGGGACCGACGTGGTGGGTTCGATGATGGTCTACCCGCTGGCGATCGGCGGCATGTGCATCCTCGCCTCGGTGGTCGGCACGTTTTTCGTCAAGCTGGGCGCCAGCCAGAACATCATGGGCGCGCTCTATCGCGGTTTCATCGTTTCCGCCGTCCTGTCGCTGATCGGCATCGCCGTGGCGACCCAGTGGGTGGTCGGCTTCGGCAACGAATATACTGCCGCCGGCGTCACCTTCAGCGGGTTCGCCCTGTTCGCCTGCGCGGTCGTCGGGCTGGTGGTCACCGGCCTGCTGATCTGGGTCACGGAATACTACACCGGCACCACATTCCGGCCGGTGCAGTCGGTCGCCCAGGCCTCGACCACCGGCCACGGCACCAACGTGATCCAGGGCCTGGCGGTGTCGATGGAGGCGACGGCGGTCCCCGCGCTGATCATCTGCGCGGCGATCATCATCAGCTTCCAGTTGGCGGGCCTGCTGGGCATCGCCATCGCGGTGACCGCCATGCTGGCGCTGGCCGGCATGGTGGTGGCGCTGGACGCCTACGGTCCGGTCACCGACAACGCCGGCGGCATTGCCGAGATGGCCGACCTGGAGCCCGAGGTGCGCAAAACCACCGACGCGCTGGACGCGGTCGGCAACACCACCAAGGCGGTGACCAAGGGCTACGCCATCGGCTCGGCCGGGCTGGGCGCACTGGTGCTGTTCGCCGCCTATACGGCGGACCTCGAATTCTTCATCTCCGACCCGGAGTCGTTTCCCTATTTCGCCGGGATCGACCTCGATTTCTCGTTGACCAGCCCGTACGTCGTGGTCGGCCTGCTGCTCGGCGGAATGCTGCCCTACCTGTTCGCCTCGATGGGGATGACCGCGGTGGGCCGCGCCGCCGGCTCGGTGGTCGAGGAGGTGCGCCGCCAGTTCCGCGAGATCGACGGCATCATGGAAGGCACCACCAAGCCCGACTACAGCCGCGCCGTCGACCTGCTGACCCGCGCCGCGATCAAGGAGATGATCGTGCCGTCGCTGCTGCCGGTGCTGGCCCCGGTGGTGGTGTATTTCGCCATGCTGTTGATCGCCGGCAAGTCGGCCGCGTTCTCGACGCTCGGCGCGATGCTGCTGGGGGTCATCGTCACCGGGCTGTTCGTCGCCATCTCGATGACCGCCGGCGGCGGCGCCTGGGACAACGCCAAGAAATACATCGAGGACGGCAACCTCGGCGGCAAGGGCTCGGAGGCCCACCACGCCGCGATAACCGGCGATACCGTCGGCGATCCCTATAAAGACACCGCCGGCCCCGCCATCAATCCGATGATCAAGATCACCAATATCGTCGCGCTGCTGCTGCTGGCGATCCTGGCGCACTAGAGCAATCTAGCCCGCATCTCTCACGCAGACCGTTGCCAGTGTGAGAAGTGCGGGCTA
>JAZFQW010000502.1:0-2713 GCA_036445335.1 Alphaproteobacteria bacterium
CGACGGGGACAACCCGCTGGAAGATCGCCTGGCGCAGTTGCTGGAGGGCAGCTCGGCCGGCGATATCCGGGTCGACATGTTCGGGCGCCCGGGCCTCGATGGCGGCGCCACGCCGCCACGCCGCCGACCGCCGCACGAGCGCTGGGCCGACGATCCGCTTCCCGACCGCGAGCGGAACCATGACGAGGACGACGATCACGACGCGGATCACGCAGATACCGCCAGGCCGGCGTGGTCGCCGCAGCACGTTGGCCTGACGATCTCGATCCGGCTCGCCGACGGGCGCTGGCTGAACGCCCAGTCGGCGCTGCCGGTGCCGACCCCCCTGTGGGCCCTGCCCTCGCTGGTGTCGACCGGGCTGATGGCGGCGGCGCTGATCATGATCGTGGTGCTGATGGTGCGTCGGATCACCCGGCCGATGGACAATCTGGCGGCCGCCGCCGGGCGGTTGGGGCGCGGCGAGAGCGTGGAAATCGTCCCGGAAGAGGGGCCGCTCGACGTGCGCCACGCGATCCGCGCCTTCAACGCCATGAACCAGCGCCTGGACCGCTTCGTGCGCGACCGCACGGGCATGCTGGCGGCAATATCCCACGATCTCAGGACGCCGATCACCGTGCTGCGTCTCCGCGCCGAGCTGGTCGAGGACGAGGAGGCGCGGCGTAAGATCCTGGAGACCCTGGAGGAGCTGCAGCAGATGGCCGAGGCGACGCTGGCCTTCGCGCGCGAGGAGGCGACCCGCGAGCCGACCCGCCACGTCGACCTGGCGGCACTGATCGACAGCCTGTGCCAGGACCTGGACGAGACTGGCAGCGACGTCCGCTTCGCGGAGGCGGGCAGGCTGCCCTTCGCCTGCCGTCCCGTGGCGTTGAAGCGGGCCATCAGGAACCTGATCGAGAACGCCGTCGCCTATGGCAAGCGCGCCCGCGTGGCGCTCGAGGAGCACGGCGCGGAGCTGCGGGTGGTGGTCGACGACGACGGTCCCGGCATCCCGCCCGACGGGATCGAGAAGGTCTTCCAGCCCTTCGTGCGCCTGGAACAATCGCGCAGCACGGAGACCGGCGGCATCGGCCTCGGCATGGCCATCGCCCGCTCCATCGTGCGCGGCCACGGCGGCGACATCGATCTGGCAAACCGCGCCGAAGGCGGCCTGCGCGCCACCATCCGCCTGCCGAAACCGGAGTAGGGGCGAAATCGGGTGAAGGTATCGCGTTCCCCCTCGCCAGAGAGGGATCGTGAAGCGCCCGGTGACCGATTGCTGAATGATGACGAAACCGCGATAGTGATCTTGAATCCAGATGCGGCTACCGCCGTGCGTCCTCTCTTGCGGCCCGCTTCCACTTCTCCATGTCCCCGCGACGCTTCGACCCTGCGGGGAAGAAGTGTTCCGCGATGACCTGACGAGTTTCAACCAACGCTCGCTCGCCATGTCCATCATCCTCGAGATCATCCTGCCGGTGTTCGGCCTGGTCGTCCTGGGGTTCGCCGCGGCGCGGCTGAACTGGTTCGACGAGAGCGCGATCCGTGGGCTGTCGCTGTTCGCCTTCAACTTCGCCATCCCGGTGATGCTGTTCCGCACGCTGGCGCGCACCGTGCTGCCGGAGACGATCGAGTGGGGGTTCCTGCTGTCGTATTATCTCGGCGCCTTCATCGTCTTCGGGTTGGGCATGGCGAGCGCCGGGCTGCTGTTCCGCCGGCCGCTCGACGGCCAGGGCGCGGCCGGGTTCACCGCGTCCTATGCCAATACCGTGCTGTTGGGCATCCCGCTGGTGCTGACCACCTTCGGCGACGCCGCCGCGCTGCCGCTGTTCCTGCTGGTGGCGTTCCACACCCTGCTGCTGCTGCCCGCCGGCACCGCGGTGATCGAGGCCGGGCGCGGCCATGACGCCGGGCTGTGGCGCCTGCCCGCGGTGACGCTGGCCGGCATGGCGAAGAACCCCATCGTCCTCGGGCTCGTCGCAGGCCTGCTGTTCAATCTGCTCGACCTCAGCATCCCCGGGCCGGTCGACGCGATGGCCAAGGCGTTGGGCGCCGCCGCACTGCCGTGCGCCACCTTCGCGATGGGCGCGTCGCTGGCGCGCTATCGGATCGCCGGCAGCCTGGCCGAGGCGACGACGCTGGTCGGCCTGAAGACGCTGGTGCACCCGCTGATCGTATGGCTGCTGGCGACGCGCGTGTTCGACGTGGCGCCGCTGTCCGTCGCGGTCGCGGTGCTGATGGCGGCGCTGCCGATCGGGGTCAACGCCTACCTGCTGGCGCAGCGCTACGAGGTCGGGATCGCCACCGCGGCGACCGCGGTGCTACTGTCGACCGGCCTGTCGATCGGCACCCTGTCGGTCCTGCTGTTCGTGCTGGAGGCGCGGTGAGGCACCGGTCCGGCGCCGCCGGGCCGTCTGCCGGTCCCGCCGTGTCCTTCCTCTCGTCATCGCCCGGCTCGACCCGGCGATCCATTCATCCGCTGGTGCCGGCAGCGGAATGGATGCCACGGTCGGGCCGTGGCATGACGCAGGAGTGGGAGGCCGATGCCGCGCCTGGAATGGGCGGATCCGACGACGCTTCACCCGACTGGCCTGATCGCCCTGTCGTCCGAACACGCGCCGATTGAGGTCGGGCCGGGTTTCGGCGAATACTGTATCGTCACATCGCACCCGAGGGAGGACGCCAGCCATGCGAATCGACGGAACGGTCGCGCTCGTCACCGGCACCAATCGCGGCA
>JAZFQW010000503.1:0-8998 GCA_036445335.1 Alphaproteobacteria bacterium
GAGGGGCCGGCACGCTGACCGACGACGATGCCGGATTTCCATGGCACCAAGACCGGAGCATGAACATCGGGCTGCACCCATTCACCCCATCGCGCTGCAAGGGCCGGCCGTCCGTTCGGGCCGGCGGTATCGTCCCTTCCCGCTCGTCCGTCGACTAGCTCACCCCTCCTCGCGCGGGATGAGCAGCGTCACGGGTGAAGGACGAAACCGGATCAGCCGATCCCACACTTGTCGCAGGATGCTTCGACAGGCTCAGCATGAGGACGTCTCGATAATGCCGCACCGGCGGTCCTCATCCGGAGCCTGTCGAAGGATGCCTCGACAAGCTCGGCATGAGGACTCTCCATCGCTCCGCACCCAAAAGGCCTCATCTTGAGCCCGTCGAAGGATGCCCTCCGACTGGTCCACTCCGGAGGGCCTTACGACTCGTCGGGTTGGCGGGGGTCAGTCTCGTCCCGGTCCGCCGGCTCGTCGGCGAAGGGGTCGGTCTGGGGGATGCGGTAGACTCCGCCCAGCCAGCGTGACAGGTCGACATCGGCGCAGCGCCGCGAGCAGAACGGCCGCGTCTCGGTCCGCGCCGGCTTGCCGCAGATCGGGCACCGGCCGGCGGCGGGTCGACGATCGTCCGGGCGCGTCGCATTTGGTCGTTGCTTGGGCATGGGCCTCGTCTTTGGCACTGTCGTTTCGTGGTCTGCGCGGCGCGGGTCCCGAGCTCACCCGGCCACCGCCTCGGCCAGCGACAGGCCGCGGCGCTGGCGCGCCAACTCCACCAGGCCCAGCCGCGAGACGCCGCCGCCCAGCCTGACCGAAGCCGGGTCGCCGTCGAGCGCGCGCTTCAGCGTGTCGACCAAAGCGGCGCGATCCTCGCGCCGCTTCATCGAGATGAAGTCGATCACCACCAGACCACCAATATTGCGCAGGCGGAGCTGGCGGGCAATCTCGCACGCCGCCGCCTGGTTGGCGCGGAACGGATCGGCGGCGCCGGCGTCGACGTCGATCGCTGTGACCGCCCGGGTCGGCTCGATGACGATCGACCCGCCGCCGGGCAGCGGCACCATCGGCGTCAACAGCGCCGGCAACGCCTCGGCAATGGCGGTCGCGCCGGGCGCCAGGCGGTGCGACAGGTCGGGGGCCGTTCGTCGCAGCCAGTCGCCCAGAGACCGCGCGCGGGCCGGCGGCTCGACGCGGATTTCGCCGACCCCCTGGGTGTCGAGGATCAGTCGCTGGCCGGCGTCGGGTCCGCGCTGCAGACACGCCGGCGGGCGTGCCGCGGCGGCCGCGGAGTCGATCGCCCGCCAGCGCGCCGTCAGTTGCCCGGCCTCCGCGATGACCGCGTCGTCCGGCACCGATTCGGCGCTGCGGCGGACGATCCAGCCGCCGTGGAGCACGCGCCGCCAGCGCAACCGTGCCCCGGCATCGAGCGCCCGCGACAGCGTCACCGTGGCGCGGTGCGGCAGGTGCACCAGGTACCGGCCGGCCAGCGCGATGTCGGTGGTCGCCTCCGCGCCCTTGTCGTCGCGCGCCGCGTTGACGATCTGGACCGCGACGGCGCCGCCGGCCGCCATCGATCGCCGCAGCGGTACGAACGCCGGCCGACCGATGCCCAGGTCGACGAAGGCCGCACCAGCCGCCCGGTCGACCCGGGCGACGGTGCCCAGCACCACGTCGCCCGGATGGTCGAGGCGGCCGATCGGTTCGGCCAGCAGGTCGGTCGGCCGCCCATCCTCGATCACGGCGGCGTACAGCACCCCATCCGCCTCGGCGACGTGGACCGCCCGGCTCATCCGACCCCGACGCCACGCAACAGCGCGGCCGTCTCGAACAGCGGCAGGCCGACGACGTTGCTGTAGGACCCGTTGAGGCGGCGCACGAAGGCGGCGGCACGGCCCTGGATGGCATAGCCGCCGGCCTTGCCGCGCCATTCGCCGGCGGCGATGTAGCGGTCGGTCTCCGCTGCGGTCAACCGTTTGAAGGTCACCGCGGTCTGCACGATCCGACAGGCGGTGCGGCCGCCGGGGGCGATCACGCACACGCCGCCATAGACCCGATGGCGCCGGCCGGACAACAGCGCCAGGCACGTCCGTGCCACCGCCTCGGTCTGCGCCTTCGGCAGGATCCGCCGGCCGCACGCCACCACCGTGTCGGCCCCCACCACACAGCCATCGGGATGGTCAGCCGCCGCCGCCGCCGCCTTGGCCGCCGCCAGCCGGCCGGCGTGGGGGCCGGGCAGCTCGCCCCGCGTCGGCGTCTCGTCGACCGCGGTGGCGACGATCCGATCTGGCTCCAGCCCGATCTGCCGCAACAGGTCCAGCCGTCGCGGCGACGCCGACGCGAGAATCAACATGCCCCGGCCGGCGGCGCCGCTGCGTCTAGCCCGCACTTCTCACACTGGCCGCGGTCTGCGCGCAACGGATTTTGCAAGGCTTGACGGGCCCGTGTCGGTCGGTCTGGAACGCGGCCCGATTGGTGATCGACGACATCCCGCCGGTCAAGTCAAATCGCCAGCCCGCACGTGTCGCACGGGCCGCGATCCGCGTCGTGGCCAGCGTGAGAGATGCGGGCTAGCCGCGGCCCGACGGTGGGCGTTGGCCGGCACGGTGGGCGGGCAGAACGACGATGGCCGCGGTGCCCCGGTTCGGCGCGCTGCGCAGATGCAGACGGCCGCGATGGTCCTCGATGATCCGACGCGCCAGTGGCAGGCCAATGCCCAGACCGCCGTTGCGCCGCCGATAGCTGTCCTCGAGCTGGGCGAACGGCCGAAAAGCCCGCTCGATCGCGGCGCGCGTCATGCCCGGCCCGTGGTCGATGATGGTGAGGCGCAGGCGGCCGTCGGGCAGCGCATGGCCCCGCACCCGCGCCCGCGCCCCGCCGCCGAATCGGGCGGCGTTGTCGCACAGCTCTCCCAACGCCAGGGTCAGGCGCTGGCGATCGCCGCGGACCTGGGGAAGATCGTCCGGCACATCGTTGCTCAGGGTGTGCCGGCGCATCGCGGACACGGCGTCGATCGCGGTCGCGGCAAGGTCGCGCGGGGCGATCCAGTCGCTCTGGGTCGCCCACTCGTCGGCCGGCTTGGCGAATTCGACCAACCGGCTGAGAACGCGCAGCAGATCGTTGCCGCTGGCAAAGATGCCCTCGGCGAATTCCTGGTAGTACGCCCGGCCGACCGGGCCCAGCCCCTCCCGCCGCAGGAGGTCGGAGAAGCCGATGATGGCGTTCAGCGGTGTGCGCAACTCGTGATTGACCAGCCGCAGCAACTCGCCGGCGCCCGCGTCGTCGGCCGGGCCGGCGGCAAGCGCCGACGCCAGCATCGCGCCGGCGGTTTCGGCATAGGTCATCGGCCGCTGAACGGCGATGAAATGGGTGACGCCCCCGGCGGCGTTGCGCACCGGCCGCACCGACCAATGGATCGCCAGCTCACGGCCGTCCTTGCAATAGGTCACGGCCGTGCCTTCGAACGCGTGACCATCGGCCAGCGCGTCGCGCAGCCGGTCGAGGAACCGCGACTCGGTGCGCGGACCCTTCAGGAAATCGGGATTGCGGCCGATCACCTCGGCCGAGCGATACCCGGTCAGCGATTCGAAAGTTTGATTGACAAAAAGCGTATGCGGGCCGCCGTCGGTCGCGTCTGCATCGGTAATCATCACGGCGGCATCGGCGCCGTGCCAGCCCGCGCCCATTGCGAGCGACATCTCCACAGTCTGCGCCAGGGCCCGCGCATCTAACAGGGCCGCCGCCATATGGTCGTCTATCGCCACCGTACGCCTCGCCGCCTTGGGATCGGTCGCAGCGCGGGCTTCCGTGACCGGTACACGCGCCGAGTTTCTTTAATAACCCCTTGGTACCGTATGGTTAATGCTTAGTAAACGAATAAATCTTGCTCAAATAAAAGGCATCATACCTCCGGCGATCCGGCGAGCGGAAAGCGCTCCTCGATCCGCGCCAGCAGCGCGTCGCGCACCTGGCGAAACGCCGCCAGCCTGACGTCCCGGTTCCCTTCGACGAAGGTCGGGTCCAGGGTGTTCCAATAGACCACCTCGCAGGCGGTCGTGCGGGTCATTTCGATCGCGCGGTGGTGCGCCTCGGGCGACAGTGTTATGACGAAATCGAACGACTCGTCCTCCAGGTCGTCGAACGTCTTGGGCCGGTGGCGCGACAAGTTGATGCCCAGCTCCTCGATCACCGCCACCGCGAACGGATCGAGTTCACCCTCGCGGACACCGGCGCTGTCGACGAAGATACGGCGACCGTGAAAGTGCTTCAGCATCGACTCGGCCATCGGCGAGCGGATCGAGTTGTACGTGCAGGCGAACAGCACGCTGGTCGGGAGGTCCGGCATAAACCTTCGTCCCTCATCCGCGAATATGCAGGACGCAGAGCAGGGTGAACAGCCGGCGCGCGGTGTTGTGGTCGAGTTCGATCTTGCCGTCCAGCCTTTCGCGCAGCAGGTCCGACCCCTCGTTGTGCAGGCCACGACGGCCCATGTCGATCGCCTCGATGCGCGATGGCGGGGCGTGCTTTATGGCGTCGTAGTAGCTTTCGCAGATCAGGAAATATTCCTTGACGATCCGGCGGAACGGCAGGATCGGCAACGGCACGCGGCCGACCTCGCCATCGTCGCCATCGCGGATGTCGAAGATCAGCCGATTGTCCTCGATCGACAGCCGCAGGCGGTACGGCCCGCCGGGGCTGTCGACGGCGCGGAAATGGTTCTGCTCCAGCAGGTCGAAGATGGCGACCGCCCGCTCGTGCTCGACCTGGGCGTTGCGGCGCGCCACGGTCCGCTCGTCGAGCGTGACGTCGATGATCCGGCAGCTTGAATCGGGAGCTTCGCTGTCCATCGGCCTAGGGTCGGTTCCGGCGGATCCGGCGGTCACCCGCACCGTGACCGTCCCCCGTCAAGGCGGCGGGACGTCTTGCCGATTCGGTGCGGATTTCCATCCCCACTTGTGAAGGATTCAGCACATCGCGGCGAAAAGCGTGCGCGGTGTCACGAGAGCGCATGCATTCGAGTGTTGGCGCCGCGGGTCCGGCGGCCAAAATCGCGGCTGCGTGCACGGTCCGCCCATGCATGGTCTTGTCGATCGCCGGCCGCGCCTCGACCGCGCCCGGTCGGATCCTCACCGACAGGGCATGTGCGGCCGGCCTATCCGCCATCGGCGGCATCCCGAAACCGGTCGATCCACCGGCCCAGCTCGTCCGGCCGGGTCTTCAGCGCCGCCCGGTTGACGATCAGCCGCGCGGTCACGTCGGCGATGTGCTCCACCTCGCGCAGGCCGTTCGCCTTGAGCGTCGAGCCGGTCGAAACTAAGTCGACGATGCGCCGGCACAGGCCCAGCGACGGCGCCAGCTCCATCGCCCCGTTGAGCTTGATGCACTCCGCCTGCACGCCGCGCGCGGCGAAATGGCGGCGGGTCACTTCAGGGTACTTCGTGGCAACCCGGATGTGGCTCCAGCGGGTTGGATCGTCGGACTGGCTGAGCGCCACCGGCTCGGCAACCGAAAGGCGGCAGCGTCCGATCTTGAGGTCCAGCGGCGCGTAGATCTCCGGGTAGTCGAACTCCATCAGCACGTCGTTGCCGGCCACGCCCAGATGCGCCGCGCCGAACGCGACGAAGGTGGCGACGTCGAACGCGCGCACTCGTATGACCTCGATGTGCGGATGGTTCGTCGCGAAGCGCAGGCCGCGGTGCCGCGGATCGTCGAACGCCTTTTCCGGCTCGATCCCGGCATCGGCCAGCAGCGGGCGCAGCTCGGCGAGGATGCGCCCGGTCGGCACCGCCAGTACCAGAAGGTCGTCGGCGGTCCGCCCGGCAATCCGGCGAGCGGTCGTGGTGACCGAAGGCGACTCAGACATGCGGCCCGGCGACTGTGTGTTGCGACGCAGCAACCTTACGAGGTCCTGTCGTCGCCTTCAAACGTGTGGACTGGGCGCCGGGTGGTCGGCCACGGATCGCCGATATCCTCCATGCGGCAATCGATGCGGTCGACATCCAGCCGCACCGTCGCGTCGCCGGCGAATTCCAGCAGCAACGCTCCGCCGGCCGGGCGTATCGCCAGGAGATCGAGGATCGCGGCACGGTCGTGCAGGTCGAGGCCGCGGACGCGGACCTCCTTGACGCCGTCGAAGCGGACGCCGCAATTGCTGCGCAGATAGACCGCCTCGTCGCCCTGCTCCGCGGTCGCCGCGGTTACCTCGCCGGCCTCCCAGACGAAGCGGTTGACCACCATCACGAAGCGATTCTCGCCGGCCAGGTAGCCCATGTCGCCGATCGGCACGATGGCGTCCTGGAGCTGCGCCGAAAGCACCGTCAGGTCATCGTCGTCCAGCGCCCGCAGCTTAAGCCTGCGGGTGGCGACACCGGCATGCGCGTCGGCCCGGCCCATCGCTACCCCCGAATGCGCTCGATCTCGGCGCCGCAGGCGGCGAGCTTCGCCTCAAGCTGCTCGTAACCGCGGTCGAGATGATACACGCGGTTAAGCACGGTCTCGCCGGTCGCCGCAAGCCCGGCCAGGACCAGCGACACGCTGGCCCTGAGGTCGGTGGCCATCACCGGCGCGCCGGTCAGGGCCGGAACGCCGCGAACCAGCGCCGACGCGCCGTGAACGGTGATGTTCGCCCCCATCCGCGACAGCTCCGGCACGTGCATGAAGCGGTTTTCGAAGATCGTCTCGGTGATCATGGCGGCGCCATCGGCGACACACATCAGCGCCATCATCTGCGCCTGCAGATCGGTTGGAAAGCCGGGAAACGGCTCGGTCATCACGTCGACGCCGGTCAGCGCCGCGTTGCGGCGCGACACCCTGACGCCGCGGTCGGTCGCCGCGAACTCGACGCCGGCACCGCTCAGCACCCGCGCCAGCGCCTCCAGGGTGACCAGATCGGCGCCGATCAACTCCAGCTCGCCGCCGGTGATCGCCGCCGCAATCGCATAGGTTCCGGCCTCGATCCGGTCGGCGACCACCTCGTGTGCCGCGCCGTGCAGCCGGTCGACGCCGGTGACGGTGAGCGTATCGGTAGCGATGCCGTCGATCCGCGCGCCCATGGCGGTCAGGCAGTTGGCCAGATCGGTCACCTCCGGCTCGCGCGCGGCGTTGACCAGCACGGTCTCGCCCTTGGCCAGGCTGGCGGCCATCAGCAGGTTTTCGGTCGCGCCCACCGATACCGTCGGGAACACGACGCGCGCGCCCTTCAGGCCGCGCGACGCCCGCGCGTGGATGTAGCCCTCGGCCAGCTCGATCTTCGCGCCGAGCTGCTGCAACCCCTGGAGGTGCAAGTCGACCGGACGGGTGCCGATGGCGCAGCCGCCGGGCAGCGAGACCTTGGCCTCGCCGCAGCGCGCCACCAGCGGCCCCAGCACCAGGACGCTCGCCCGCATCTTGCGGACCAGGTCGTAGGGCGCTGTTGTGCTGGCGATCTCGGCCGCCGTCAGCGCCGCGACCCGCCCGGTCCCATTGTTCGGATCGCCCTTCTTCTTGACCTGGATGTCGACGCCGTGCTGGGCCAGCAGGGTACCCAGCGTACTGATGTCCGCCAGCCGCGGCAGGTTCGACAGGGTCAGTGTCTCGTCGGTCAGCAGGCTCGCCGCCATCAGCGGCAGGGTGGCGTTCTTCGCGCCGCTCACCGGCAGCTCGCCGGTCAGGGCCTTGCCGCCGCGGATCTGAATCTTGTCCATACGTCCTCGGTCCTGGGTGTCGGAAATCGGCTCATAACTTGGGTAGGGTCACGCCGGTCTGCCGCATGTATTTACCGCTGCGATCGGCATAGGAGGTCTCGCACGGGCGGTCGCCCTGGAGGAACAGGAACTGGCACGCCCCCTCGTTGGCATAGATCTTCGCCGGCAGCGGCGTCGTATTGGAGAATTCCAGCGTGACATGGCCCTCCCAACCCGGCTCCAGCGGCGTCACGTTGACGATGATGCCGCAGCGCGCATAGGTCGATTTGCCGACGCAGATCACCAGCACGTCGTTGGGCACTCGGAAATATTCCACGGTGCTGGCCAGCACGAAGCTATTCGGCGGGACAACGCAGACCTCGGTCTTGCGCTCGACGAAGCTGGTGCCGGAGAAGCCCTTGGGGTCGACGACGTCGTTGTCGACATTGGTGAAGATCAGGAATTCGTCCGAAACCCGCGCGTCGTAGCCATAGGACGACAGGCCGTACGAGATCACTCCCTCGCGCGTCTGCTTCTCCACGAACGGTTCGATCATACCGGAACGCGCCGCCGTCTCGCGGATCCAGATGTCGGACATGATCGCCATGCAACGGTTCCTTCCTCGTCCATCGCTGGTCCCGGCCACCGGCGAGCCGGCGCGGGGTATTAGCCGAGCGGCCGCCCCGGCTCAGGTACCGCGGCCGCGTCGCCGTGACAGCCACGGTGGCGGGGTTGGACTGGCATTCCATCGGTCACGCCATCCGCCCCAGACTCAATCCTTCGCCCCGTCCTTGTCGCCTTCGGGCCGCCGCGCGCCGTCCCGTTCGCGCTGCTGCCGTTTGCGACGCGCCAGGTTGGCGCGCAACGCCGCCGCCTCGCGCTCCTTCCGGCCGTCGCGCCCCCGCGTCCCCCGGCGCTCGTCCGCCGGCGCAGCCGTGTCCGGCTCCCGGCTCGGCTTATCATCCGAATTCATGGCGATTTAATGCCCAATGTCGGGCGTCACGGCAACCGCCGGGCGCGACCCGATCGCCCTGAAAACCGCTTGCGCACGCACGGCGGCCTGTGGCAGGTTCGCGCCGTTTCCGCCGCAACGCTGCCGTAGCTCAGGGGTAGAGCACCCCCTTGGTAAGGGGGAGGCCGAAGGTTCAAATCCTTCCGGCAGCACCAACATCCCCGCCATTTCTACGAATCGTCGCCTCTAGGTTTCCTTGCCAGTGGCAAAGGACGGCGCGAATGTTGCCGCCGCGGTCGGGCGGGCGGAAATGGCAGGAAACCGCCGTTTTTCAAACGGATCGGCCGACGCGGCACCCAAGCAAACCCGCGGCTTCCGGCGGCCTGGATTGAAA
>JAZFQW010000504.1:0-5458 GCA_036445335.1 Alphaproteobacteria bacterium
GTCTACGGCCTGGGTGCCGATGCCACCGACGACCGCGCCGTCGCGGCGATCTTTGCGGCCAAGGAGCGGCCGCGCTTCAATCCGCTGATCGTGCATGTCGCCGACATCGCCACCGCCGAGGCGCTGGTCGGGTTCGATGCGCGCGCGCGGACGATGGCGGCGGCGTTCTGGCCGGGGCCGTTGAGCCTGGTGCTGCCGCGCCGGCCGGAGTCGCCGGTCTCGCTGCTGGTCGGTGCCGGCCTCGATACGGTCGCGGTGCGCGTGCCGGCGCACCCGACCGCGCGCAAGTTGTTGCTGGCCGCGGGCCTGCCGGTTGCGGCGCCCAGCGCCAACCGGTCGGGCGCCGTCAGCCCAACGACGGCGCAACACGTGGTCGACGGCCTGGGCGACCGGGTCGCACTGATCCTCGCCGGCGGGCGATGCGAGATCGGCCTGGAGTCGACGGTGCTCGACCTGAGCGGCATCGCCCCGGCGCTGCTGCGGCCAGGCGCGGTCACGCGGGACGACGTCGAGGCGCTGATCGGCCCGGTCGCCGAAGAAACGGCGCCGGGTTCGACAGACGCCGCGCGAAGGTCGCCGGGTCGGCTGGAAAGCCACTATGCGCCGGGCCTGCCGATCCGGCTGGAGGCGGCGGCAACCGCGCCCGGCGAGGCGCTGCTGACCTTCGGCCCCGACTTGCGCGTCGGCCCACACGTCATGAACCTGAGCCCGCGCGGCGACCTGACGGAGGCCGCGGCCAATCTGTTCGCCATGCTGCACGCCCTGGATCGGCCCGAATTCACCACCATCGCGGTCTCGCCGATACCCGAGTCGGGACTGGGCGTGGCGATCAACGACCGGCTGCGCCGCGCCGCCGCGCCGCGCTGACCGTGGCCAGCGTGAAACGTGCGGGCCAGCCCGCACCTCCCGCACTGGCCGCGGTCTGCGTCGCGTCCGGGCGATCCGAGCCGTCAGGAGAATGCCGAAGAGCGTAGCCACCGCTACAGTCGAGGCCTTCGACGCAGCGCGGCGTTCCTGCCCTGTCGGCGCGACAGCGCCGCGCAGACCGTGGCCAGTGCGGGAGGTGCGGGCTACATTGTCGTGATGGACACGCGAAAGGCGGCGGATCGCGACGCGGCGCTGAACCGGATTCGTGACGCCCTCGGCCGCAGGGGCTGGATCGACGATCCCGAGGCGATGGCCCCCTACCTGACGGAATCGCGCGGTCTGTTCCATGGCAGCGCGGCGCTGGTGGCGCGGCCGGCAACCACGGAACAGGTCGCCCGGGTGGTGCGGCTGTGCGCCGGCGCCGGCATCGGCATCGTCCCGCAGGGCGGCAACACCGGGCTGGTCGGCGGCGCGGCGCCCTACGAACACGGCGGCGACATCATCGTGTCGACGGCGCGGCTGGACCGTATCCGCGCGGTCGATGCGGTCAACGCCACCATGACGGTCGAGGCCGGCGTGGTCTTGCAGAGGATCCAGGCCGCCGCCGCCGAGGCCGACCGGCTGTTCCCGTTGAGCCTGGCCGCCGAGGGGTCGTGCCAGATCGGCGGCAATCTGTCCACCAATGCCGGGGGGACCGGCGTGCTGCACTATGGTAACGCCCGCGACCTGGTGCTTGGGCTGGAAGTGGTGCTGGCCGACGGGCGCATCTGGGACGGCCTGCGCGGCCTGCGCAAGGACAACACCGGCTATGACCTGAAGCAGCTGTTCGTCGGCGCGGAGGGCACCCTGGGCATCATCACCGCCGCAGTGCTGAAGCTGTTCCCCAGGCCCCGGCAGGTCGAGACCGTGTTCGCCGCCATACCCGATCCGGCGGCGGGGCTGGCGCTGCTGACCCGCGCGCGGGCCGGCTGCGGCGGGGCGGTCACGGGGTGCGAGCTGATGCCGCGGATCGGCATCGACTTCGCCCTGCGCCACGTCGCCGGGGCGGTCGACCCGCTGGCCGGGCGCCACCGCTGGTACGTGCTGGTCGAGGCGACGTCGCCGACCCCGGATGCCGGTTTGCGGGACCGCCTGGAATCGGTGCTGGCGGAGGCGCTGGCGGACGGTCTGGTGCACGACGCAACGATCGCCGCCAACGAGGGCCAGCGCCGCCGGCTGTGGCACCTGCGCGAGGCGATCGTCGAGGGCCAGCGCCACGAGGGCGGCTCGATCAAACACGACGTGGCGGTCCCGGTCGCGCGCACCGCCGAGCTGATCGAGCGGGCGACCGCGGCGGTCGAGCGCCGGCTGGCGGACATCCGAGTCTGCGCGTTCGGCCATCTGGGCGACGGCAACATCCATTTCAACCTGAGCCAGCCGGTCGGCGCCGACCGCGACGACTACTTGGCGCGCTGGGGCGAATTCAATGACATCGTCCATGGCATCGTCGCCGACATGGGCGGTTCGATCAGCGCCGAGCACGGCATCGGCCGGCTGAAACGCGCCGAGCTGCCGACCCGCAAACCGGCGGTGGAGATCGACCTGATGCGCCGCATCAAGCAGGCGCTTGACCCGCAGGGGATCATGAACCCGGGCAAGGTGGTGTAGCGTCCGAGCCGCCGATCGCCAGCCCAGTGACGCCGCGGATCATCGGTCGCGGTCCGGAGCACTTCATATTGACGTTTACGTAAACGTGAAGCACTATCGGAAGCATACGAATTGCGCAATTTGCGAACCGCCCCGTCCATCGCGCCGGCAACCCGGTCGCCTCGTTAGGAAGGTCGCCATGATCCCCTATGCCGCGCCGATCGACGACATGCGGTTCGTGCTCAACCGCATCGTCGGGCTGGACCGTATCGCCGCCCTGCCCGGCTATGAGGACGCCACGCCGGACCTGGTCGATGCCGTGCTGGAAGAGGCGGGCAAGCTGGCCGCCGGCGTCCTGGCGCCGATCAACGCCGCCGCCGACCGCCAGCATTCGGTGCTGGAGAACGGCGTGGTGCGGACGCCGGACGGGTTCAGGAAGGCCTACGACCAGTACCGCGACGGCGGATGGAACGCCGTGCCGTTCGATCCCGACTATGGCGGCCAGGGGTTGCCGTGGACGGTGGCGTTCGCGGTGCAGGAGATGTGGCAGGCGGCCAATATGTCGTTCGGGCTGTGCCCGCTGTTGAACCAGGGCGCGGTGGAGCTGCTGGAGGCGCACGGCTCGGCGGAGCAGAAGCGGACCTATCTGCCGAAGCTGATTTCCGGTGAATGGACCGGGACGATGAACCTGACCGAATCGCAGGCCGGTTCGGACGTCGGCGCGGTGCGGACCAGGGCGGTGCGCGACGGCGACGCCTACCGCATCGCCGGGCAGAAGATATTCATTACCTACGGCGAGCACGACCTGGCCGACAACATCGTCCATCTGGTGCTCGCCCGCACGCCCGACGCGCCGCCGGGCGTCAAGGGCGTCAGCCTGTTCGTGGTCCCGAAACTGCTGCCGGACGCCGCCGGCGCGCCAGGCCGGCGCAACGACCTGCGCTGCGTGTCGCTGGAGCGCAAGCTGGGGATCAACGCCAGCCCGACCTGCGTGATGGCGTTCGGCGACAACGACGGGGCGATCGGCCATCTGGTCGGCGAGGAGAACCGCGGCATCGAGTACATGTTCACGATGATGAACAACGCCCGGCTGTCGGTCGGACTGCAGGGCGTGGCGATCGCCGAGCGCGCCTACCAGCAGGCCCGCGACTACGCCAGGACTCGCGTCCAGGGCCGCGCGCTGACCGGCGGCCAGGGCGGCGCGGTCAGCATCATCCACCATCCCGACGTCCGCCGCATGCTGCTGGGCATGAAGGCGCAGATCGCCGCGGCACGGGCGCTGACCTACTATGCCGCGGCGGCGCTGGACACCGCCAAGCGCCACCCCGACGCGGCGGAACGCGCCTCCGCCCAGGGGGTCGTCGACGTGCTGACACCGGTGGTCAAGGCGTGGTGCACCGACCTCGGCTGCGAGGCCGCGTCGACCGGCATCCAGATCCATGGCGGCATGGGCTTCGTCGAGGAGACCGGCGCCGCCCAGCATCTCCGCGACGCCCGGATCGCGCCGATCTACGAGGGCACCAACGGCATCCAGGCGGCCGATCTGGTGTTCCGCAAGGTCGCGCGCGACGGCGGCGCGGCGGCCGGGGCCATCCTGGACGACATGCGGGCGCTGGACGGCCGGCTGGCCGCCGCCGGCGGCGGCGACATCGCGGCGATACGGACCCGGTTGGCCGACGGCGTCGACGCGCTGGCCGCGGCGACCGATTGGGTGGTCGCCAACGCCACGGCGGACGCCAACGCCGCCGCCGCCGGGTCGGCGCACTATCTCAGGATGTTCGGGCTGGTGGCGGGCGGTTTCATGATGGCGCGCGGTGCGCTGGCGGCGCAGGCCGGCCTGCGGGCTGGTGACGACGACGCCGACTATTGTCGGACCAGGCTGGCGACCGCCCGGTTCTACGCCGAGCAGTACCTGCCGCAAGTGCGCGGCCTGTTGCACCCGGTCACCGACGGACACCACACGGTCATGGCCCTGTCCGAGGACCAGTTCTGACGCCGGCGTGGTGACCCGATGCTTAGCCTGCATTTCTCATACTGGCCACGGCCTGCGCCGACATCATCCGCTCGTTCGTTCAGCAGAGCGCCCGACGGGACGAGGCGAACGGTACACGGGATGCGTGACGCATGTTGGCAACATGGCCGCCATGGGCGGCGCCGTCGTCGGCCCCTGCCTGCGGGCGCTCAGCTCCAGGTGCGGACGGGTCCGGTGTCGACGTGGATGAAGTCCGAGCGCGGATAGAAACCGACGCCGCCAGCGGCGAGCGCGACCGCCATGTCGCGCAGCCCGGTCAGGCTGCGTCCCGGCACCCTGAGGTCCACCGCCTGCCCCTTTACGTGGTAGCTGTTGCGCGCCACGCCGCCATTGACAGCGGCGCGCTCGGCGTTGGTCTCCGGCGACCTGTATCCGCTAATGATGTGCAGTGGCTCGCCGCCGCCGGCCTGCTGCAGGTCGTGCAGCAGGTCGATCAGCCGTCGGTCGATCGCCGCCAACTCGCCCGACCGCCAGTCGCGCAGGAGATGGTTCAGCCGCGCCATCGCACCGGGATCGTACGCGCCATCCACCCAGTACGCCTCGGCGTACGTCTCGTGACTGTGGGTTTCGTACAGGTTGAGTACACGAACCCGTCCGGTACTCGCGCGGGCCCAATTGGGCGCCACCGCCACGGCCGCGACCGATGCCATTCCAACCCGCAAGATCTCCCGACGCCTGACCAGACTCCGCCCCGAAGGCCCCCCGATCGTCGGACCCATTCCGTCCCCTGTGACTTGAGTTACCGCTACCCATGGACCGTCGAACGCCGGTCCGGATGCGTTGTGCGCGATGACCCCGCGATAAGCAACCGAAAAGTGCCGGCCTGGACGAACGCCGGTCGCACGCGATCCGCCGCAACGGCGCCCCCAATCCCCAACTCGCATTTCTCACACTGGCCACAGTCTGCGCGGCCAACACGAAAGGTGCGGGCTA
>JAZFQW010000505.1:0-7942 GCA_036445335.1 Alphaproteobacteria bacterium
ACCTTGGCGTTCTCGCGGCCCTGGCCGACGCGCTGGCCATCATAGGAGAACCAGGAGCCGGACTTCTCGACGATGCCGGCCTGGACGCCGAGGTCCAGGATCTCGCCGGTCCGGGAGATGCCTTTGCCGTACATGATGTCGAACTCGACGGTGCGGAACGGCGGCGCCATCTTGTTCTTCACCACCTTCACGCGGGTCTGGTTGCCGACCACGATGTCGCGGTCCTTGATCGCCCCGATCCGGCGGATGTCGAGCCGGACCGAGGCGTAGAACTTCAGCGCGTTGCCGCCCGACGTGGTCTCCGGGTTGCCGAACATCACGCCGATCTTGATGCGGATCTGGTTGATGAACACCACCAGGCATTTCGACCGCGCGATCGACGAGGTCAGCTTGCGCAGCGCCTGGCTCATCAGCCGCGCCTGCAGGCCGACATGGCTGTCGCCCATCTCGCCTTCCAGCTCGGCGCGCGGCACCAGGGCCGCGACCGAATCGATCACCAGCACGTCGATCGCGGCGGAGCGCACCAGGGTGTCGGCGATCTCCAGCGCCTGCTCGCCGGCGTCGGGCTGGGAGATCAGCAGCTCGTCGATGTCGACGCCCAGCTTGCGGGCATAGGTCGGGTCGAGCGCGTGCTCGGCGTCGATGAAGGCGCAGGTGCCGCCGGTCTTCTGCGCCTCGGCGATGGCGTGCAGCGCCAGGGTGGTCTTGCCCGAGCTCTCCGGGCCGTAGATCTCGGCGACCCTTCCCCTCGGCAGGCCGCCGATGCCGAGCGCGATGTCGAGGCCCAGCGAGCCGGTCGACACCACCTCGGCCTCGACATGGCCCTGGGCGCCGAGCTTCATGATCGAGCCCTTGCCGAACGCGCGTTCGATCTGCGTGAGGGCGGCGTCGAGGGCCTTGTTCTTGTCCATGGACGACCTTTCAACCAGGCGGAGCTGCGCGGGCGACATCTAGGTCTCCTCTATGTCCCATAGCCGGCGCCGGACTGCAACGCCGGCGGGCAAGTCAACGGGCCTCAACGTACCCGGTTTGTTCTCTAATGCCAAGCCCTTTTAGAGCGTTGATCGAAAACGCCGATCCGCCCCGCGTTCGTGGTATGTTCACGGCGCCGCCCTACGGGCGGGAACGTCGCGGGCAGAGTGCTCTGGGGCGTGCCCGGCGCCCCGGCCGCCGGCGCGTCAGCCGCTGTGGATGACGTCCTTCACCTTGCTGGCGAGCTGTTTGAGGCTGAACGGCTTGGGCAGGAAGTGGATCTCCTCGCCGCCGTGGATGCGCTGGCGGAAGCGGTCCTCGGTGTAGCCGGAGATGCAGATCACCTTCATGTCGGGCTGGGTCTTGCGCACGTTGGTGATCAGCGTCGGCCCGTCCATCTGCGGCATTACCACGTCGGTGATCAGCAGGTCGACCCGGTCGGCCTCGTCCTCCAGCACGACCAGCGCGTCCTCGCCGCTCTTCGCCTCCAGCACTTCGTAGCCCTTGTTGCGCAGCGCCCGGGCGCTGAACAGCCGGACCGGGTCCTCGTCCTCGACCAGCAGGATGCAGCCGGCGCCGGTCAGGTCGCGCGTGGCGGCGTCGGCGCCGTCGGCGACCGCCGGCTCGCCGGCCTCGTCGGCGACGTGGCGCGGCAGGTAGATGGTGAAGGTGGTGCCCTTGCCGGACTTGCTGTCGACGAAGATGAAGCCGCCGGTCTGGCGCACGATGCCGTAGACCATCGACAGCCCGAGCCCGGTGCCCGACCCGACCTCCTTGGTGGAGAAGAACGGCTCGAAGATGCGGTCGAGGTGCTCCCTGGCAATGCCGGTGCCGGTGTCGGTGACCTCGACGCAGACATAGTCGCCGCGCGGCATCTCGTCGGTGCCGCGGCGCATCGTCCGGGTCGTCGTGTGGTTCCTGGTCTTGATGGTCACCTGGCCGTCGCCCGACATGGCGTCGCGGGCGTTGACCGCCAGGTTTATGATCACCTGCTCGAGCTGGCCCTGGTCGACCTTGACGAGGCCGAGCTCGCGGCCGTGGTGCATCTTCAGCTCGATGTTCTCGCCGATCAGCCGGCGCAGCAGGTTGGACAGCTCGGCCAGCACGTCGGTGATGTTGAGCACCCGCGGCTGCAGCGTCTGCTGGCGCGAGAACGCCAGCAGCTGGCGCACCAGATTGGCGGCGCGGTTGGCGTTCTGCTTGATCTGCATGATGTCGCCGAACGACGCGTCGCCGGGCTTGTGGCGCAGCAGCAAGAGGTCGCAGAAGCCGATCATCGCGGTCAGCAGGTTGTTGAAGTCGTGCGCGACGCCGCCGGCGAGCTGGCCGATCGCCTGCATCTTATGGCTCTGCGCGAACTGCATCTCCAGGTTCTTCTGGTCGGTCTGATCGATGAACTGCAGGATCAGCCGCGCCGCCTCGTCGGGGCCGCCCTCGAGGCGGCGGACATAGACGGTGACGGCGCGCTCGCGGCTGCCGGTCACGCCGACGTCGAAGGTCGCGCGCGGCTCGCCGCCCTCCATTACCTCGCCGAGCCGGGCGGCGATGTCGGTGCGGCCGCCGCCGTCCAGCAGCTCGGCGATCGGCTTGCCGGCCGGCGCCGCGTCGTCGGCGCCGATCAGCTCCTCGAACGCGCCGTTCCATTCGGTCAGCCGCGCCTCCTGGTCCAGCAGGGCGATGCCGATCGGGGCATTCTGGAAGAACCGTTGGAAGCGCACCTCCGACGCCCGTAACGCCTCGCGCATCAGCCGTTCCGGCGTCAGATCGCGCACCACCGACCGGGTCCAGATCGATTGGCCGTCCTCGCCATGGACCACGGTCTGGGCGATCGCCGCCTCGAACCGCCGGCCGTCGGGCCCGCGCATGACGATCTCGACCTGCGGCAGCTCGGACCGCCCGGCGGTCAGCGCGTAGGGCGGCGCGTCGGCGGGCGGGCTGACCAGGAAGTCGTGCAGGCGGGCGCCACGCACCAGGTCGCGCGCCTCGACGCCCAGCCAGTCTGCCAGGGTGGCGTTGGCGAACACGAACTTGCCGTCCTGATCGACGGAGTAGAAGCCGACCGGCGCATGATCCATGAAGTCGACCAGCTTGACCTGCTCCTCGCGCAGGATCGCCTCGCGTTCCTGCCGCGTGGTGATGTCCTCGATGCGCCAATGGATATGGTCGGGCAGGCCGGGCAGCGGCCGCGCCGAAACGTGCCACCAGACGCTGCCGTCGTCGGGCGTGGCGCGGCGCAACTCGACCGCGAAGGGCGACCTCGACTCGACCGAGCGGCGCAGCCGCTGGAACCGATTGAGCGACCGTTCGTCGCCGGCGAGTGCCCGTTCCACTTCCACCAGATTGGCCACCGGCCGGCCGTCGAGCAGCCGCGCGGTGGCGGCGTTGGCGAAGACGACGGCGCCGCCAGGCGTGGCGATCAGATGCGCCGCATCGGTGCCGTCGAGCACCGTGGCCATCAGGCCGGCCCGGTGCAGCGGCTCCTGGTTCCGGCGCCGGTCCAGCAGCGTCGCGGCCAACGCCGCGGCGCCGGCGATCGCCGCCGCCGCGCCCAGCGGCACGGCCAGGAACGGAAACTGCAGCGCCGCGACCAGCACCGTCGAGCCGAGCAGGACCGCGGTACCGGCGGCGACATAGAGCGTCCAGCCGGTCAGCCGGCCGGATTGTCCGGGCGCGGCGCCGATCTTCGCCTCGGACGGCATCGGCGTGGCGTGCGGCGCCGCCGGCTCGGCGCCGGCGTCGGCCATGCTCTCGATCGGCGCAGGCGCGGTCATGAAGCTCCCTTCGATCGACCGGCGATTCGTCTGCGGCACTTTACCCTCATTCGCCATGGCGCCGAACCGATACCCGCTTTGCCGCGCCCCGACGGTCCATCGAACCGTCACCCACCCGGCATCGCCCGGCGCTGCAGCCGGAACACGTAACTGATCACCTCGGCGACCGCCTTGTAGTGCTCCGGCGGCACATCCTGATCGACCTCGACCGCTTGGTGGAGCGCGCGCGCCAGCGGCGGGTTCTCCACCACCGCCACGTCGTTCTCCTCGGCCACCGCGCGGATGCGCAGCGCCAGGTCGTCCAGCCCCTTGGCCACCGCCCTCGGCGCCGCCATGGTCTCCGGCTGGTACTTCATTGCGACCGCGACGTGGATCGGGTTGGTGATCACCACGTCGGCCTTGGGCACCGCCGCCATCATGCGCTGGCGCGCCCGTTCCAGCCGGATCTGCTTGAGCCGCCCCTTGACCATCGGGTCGCCGTCGGTCTGCTTGAACTCGTCCTTGACCTCCTGCTTGGTCATGCGCTGCCGTTTATAGTACTCGTAGCGCTGATACAGATAGTCAGCGACTGCGATGACCGCCACGACCGCCAGCACGGCGGTCATCATCTTGACCGCCATGACCCACAGCCGCGCCATGACCGCGGCGACCGACAACCCGGTGAACTGGTCGATGCCGGCGAACTCGGGCACGATGATCACGCCGGCGACGACGGCGACGATGGCGATCTTGGCTAGGCCCTTGACGAATTCGGTGATCGCCTTCAGCGAGAACTGGCGCTTCAGCCCCTTCAGGACGCTGATCTTCTCCAGCTTGGGCGTCAGACTCTCCGCCGACAGCAGCGGCCCGTGCTGGACCAGGCTGCCGGCGACCGCCAGCAGCACCAACAGCAGCAGCGGCAGCAGCATGATCAGGGCGATTTCGCCGGTCGCCGTGCGCAGCAGCGCCATCAGCGATCCGGCATCGACCGGCACCGCGTGCAGATCGCCGAGGAAGGCGCCCATGCGCGCCGACAGCTCGCGCGACGCCGCCGGCGCGAAGGCGACGATGACGATCAGGCCGCCGAGCAGCATGAACCCGTGCTTGACCTCTTGCGAGGTGACCACCTGGCCGCGCTTGCGCGCCTCGTCCAGCTTGCGCTGGGTCGGTTCCTCGGTCTTCTGGCTGTCGTCGTGTTGCTCGGCCATCGTCGGCGGTCACAGCGGCCTGAGGTAGCCGGCGAGTCCGTCCTGGAAGGCGCGCAGCCAGAACAGCATCGCCGCCGACAGGGTGAGCGACATGACCAGCAGCCCCAGCATCACCTGGATCGGTATGGCGACGAAAAAGATCTGCACTTGCGGCATCAGCCGGGCGATCAGGCCGAGCCCGAGATAGAAGATCAGCCCGATGACGATGAACGGCGCGGCGATCTGAACGCCGATTGTGAAGCTGCGCGCCACCAGACGGGTCACCACCTCGGCGAGGTCGCCGGAGGGCGGCATTCCGCCGACCGGAAACAGCGAAAAACTGTCGACTACCGCCAGCAGCATCAAATGGTGCAGGTCGGTGACGAAGATCAGCACCAACGCCAGGGTGGTGAGGAAGGCGCCGACCAGCGAGCCCTGCGCGGACGTCGCCGGGTTGAACACCGACGCGTTGGCCAGGCTGAGGTTGAACGACACGATCATGCCGGCGATGTCGATGGCGGTCAGCAGCAGGCGGGGGATCAGGCCGATGAACAGGCCGATCAGGATCTCGCCCGCCACCAGCACGACCAGACCGATCGGCTGGTCGGGCAGCGCCGGCAGCGCCGGCTGCACCATCGGCAGCGTCAGCAGCGCGATCGCCAGCGCCAGCATCAGCCGGATGCGCGGCGTCACATAGACATCGCCGATGCCGGGCAGCACCATGAGCGCCGCGCCGACCCTCACGAACACCAGCAGCAGGTCGAAGACCTGGCCCGTCAGCAGTTGACCCAGCACGCCGCCTCCCACGGCCGATCCATATCTCCGCCCCGCAGCGCTATGCGCCGAGGCCGATGATGCGGTCGGCCAGGCCCTCGGTGAAGGTGATCAGCGTCGCCAGCATGAACGGCAGCAGGAAGATCAGCGAGACGAAGATGACCAGGATCTTCGGGACGAAGGTCAGGGTGATCTCCTGGATCTGCGTCAGCGCCTGGACCAGCGATATGGTCAGGCCGACCGCCAGCGCGATCAGCATCAGCGGGGCGCCGATCTGCAACATGGTTAACACGGATTCGCGGCCAATACCGATGGCCTCGGCAACGTTCACGACTCGGGTGTTCCTGGATGATCGCCGCGTGCCGGAATGGAGCGGCGCTAGATCGGCATGCGGATGATTTCCTGGTAAGCCTCGATGACCTTGTCGCGGATGGCCACGACCGTCTGCAGCGACAGCTCGGCGTTGTTCACCGCCATTACCACGTCGGTCAGGTCGGCGCCGCCGACCAGCGCGTCGGCCGCCACCCGCTCGCTCGCCTGGCCGGCGTTGACCGCGTCGCCCAGCATGTCGCGCACCATGCCGCCGAATTCGCCGCCGGCGGTGCGGTCGCGGGCGTCCAGGCCGGCCGTCCCGCGCCCGGCGGTGTTGGCATAGGCGGTGACCACGTCGGTGATCCGGGCAACCATGTCCTAGCTCCTTCGTCTTGCCGGCGCGCCGTCAGATCCGCAGCAATTCGATCGTGCGGGTGATCATCGAACGCGCGACCTCGATCGCGTTGATGTTGGCCTCGTAGCTGCGTTGCGCCTCGCGCATGTCCATCATTTCGACCAGGGTGTTGACGTTCGGCGTCAGCACGTAGCCCTCGGCGTCGGCGCTGGGATGGCCGGGGTCGTAGCGCCGGCCAAACTGGCTGGGATCGTGGGTGATGTCGCCGACCGCGACGGTGTTGGCGCCCAGTGCCCGGTCGAAGACGCTGCGAAAGGTCACCACCTGCCGGCGATACGGCTGCTGGTCCGGCGTTTCGCCGGTCGAGTCGGCGTTCGCCAGGTTCTCCGAGATCACCCTCAGCCGGGTGCCCTGGGCACGCATGGCGGCGGCGGAAATCTCCAGCGAGCGAACCAGATCCATGGCCTAGCGTATTCCCGGTCACCCGCGGCCGCGGCCCAGCGCCGTGCGGATCATGCCGACATGCTTGCGATAGAGGTTGATCGCCAGCTGGTGCTGCATCGCCGTCTCCGCCACGCGCAGCATTTGCTGTTCCAGCACCACCTCGTTACCGGTCGGCGACACCTCGTAGACGTCGCCCTGCGGTTCGGTGGCGGCCGCACCGCCTTGCCCGGCGGCCGGCCCGAGATGCGCGGCATGGGTCGTCGTGGGCGCCAGCGACGCGCCGCCGGCGCCTGCCAGATGCGTCTTGAAGGGCGCCAGATCGTTCGGCCGATAGTCCGGCGTGTCGGAGTTCGCGATGTTCTCGGCCAGCACGCTCTGGCGCTGGTTGAGCCAGTCCATCCGTTGCGAGATCAAGCGAAACAAGCCGAGATTGCTGAAATCCATGCGACGCCGGTTCCGGGCGATTGTCGGGGCGTCGGCGCCGCACCGCGCGCCACCGAACACGCCCCCCTGCCTGCCCAGTACGCTTGCACCGGCTTGTTAACAAACTCTAAAAATGTTTCACTTCGAGGCCCTGATCGACCGCTCCGCGCCCGCGGGTAGGCCGCCAACAGGTGTCCGTCCGAACGGCAACTCCAACGAGACGCAGGCCAAACGCGTGCTCTACCTAACCCGCAAAGTCGGCGAAACCATTGTCATAAACGACGAAATTAGGGTGACCGTCGTCGAGATCCGCGGCAAATCCATCAAGCTCGGTTTCACATTCCCGCCCGACGTATCGGTGCTGCGCGAGGAATTGTACGAGCGCATCCAGGCGGAAAACCGCGCCGCCGCGGAGTCGGCAGGCGAGCTGTTCAAGGACCTGACCACCGCCGACAAGCCCGATAGTTCGAAATAGGCGTCGGCCGGCGGCGCGTTCACACGCACTTCTCACACTGGCCGCGGTCTGAGTCGCGTCTGGGCGATTCGAGCCGCCAGGAGAAGGCCGAAGAGCGTAGCACCGCTACGGTCGAGGCGTTCGACGCCGCGGGCGGGCCGCCCGGGCGCGACGCCCAATATCTAGAGGTGGGGGGCGGCGCTGTCGCGCCGACAGGGGGCGTCACGCCGCTTGCCCGATGGATATGCATCGCGCGGCGCGGCGTTCCTGC
>JAZFQW010000506.1:0-7764 GCA_036445335.1 Alphaproteobacteria bacterium
AGATCGATTTCTGCACCACCGGCGATCGCGGCAACAGCTATCTGCAATACGAGTTGACCGATTCCCTGATCAGCGCCTACACGGTCATCTCGGGCGGCGAACGGCCGGAAGAATCGATCTCGTTCGAGTTCACCAAGGTTGAGATGGCGTACGTCAAGTACGACAGCCTCAACCAGCCGATCAACAACTACAGCTCGTCGTACGAAATACCCAGCGCGACGGCGAGCCAGTAACGAATCCACCTGCCGGATCACCGCCCGGCGTCGCGTCATCGTCGCGGGTGCCGCGCACGAGTCGCTTCGACGCCGGCACGGCCGGCGTCCGCCGGTACCGCGGCCCGCGTGCGGTTCAGCCTAAGTTAAGGTCGATCGGCTAGCAAGGGTGGGCGATCGCCGATCCCGTCATCACTCCGCTGGATTCCCGATGCCGATCGACCCGCAGGAACTCGCCACGGTGCTGCTCGGCCACCGGCGGTGGCTGGCGCGGCGGCGTGGCGCCAGTCCGGCCAATCTGACCCTGCGCGACCTGCGCGGCGCCGACCTGCGCGGCGCGGTGCTGCGCTTGGCCAAGCTGTCGGGCGCCGACTTCGCCGACGCCGATCTGTCCGGCGCCGACCTCAGCCATGGCGATCTGTTCGCGGCGCGGTTCCCGGGCGCCAGGCTGGCCGGCACCGATCTGCACAATGCCGAACTGCGCGGCGCCAAATTCCCGGGTGCCGACCTGTCGGGCGCCAATCTCGATTGCGTCGACCTTCGCGAAGGGGCGCTGATGAACGCCGACCGCGGCGGCGCCCTGGTGCTGGTCGGCGCCAGTCGCGACGGTGCGGGGCCGGACCGGACGGTTCTGCCCGACGGCAATCTCAGCGAGGCCAATCTCAGCGGGGCCAATCTCAGCGGGGCCAATCTGGGCCGTGCGAGGCTAATCAGGGCCGACCTCACCGGCGCCATTCTGGCCGAAACGCGGCTGGTGGACGCCAGGCTCAACCGGGCCAACCTGAGCGGAGTCGACCTCAGCCGTGCCAACCTGGACGGTGCCGACCTGTCCGGCTGCACCCTGACCGAGGCGACGCTGGGCGGGGCGAGCCTGCGCGGGACCAGCCTCGCCGGCGCCGATTTGACCGGCGTCGACCTGCTGGGCATCGATCTCAGCGACGCCGACCTGTCGGACGCGACGGTGCTGCTGTCGCCCGACAGCCTGCCGCCGGCGATCCAGCAGATTCTCGCAGATCACCGCGTCTGGATCGACTCCAACGGCGCGTCGGGGGTGCGGGCGGCGCTCGACGGTGCCGACCTTTGCAACGTCGACCTGTCCGGCGTCGACCTGTCCGGTGCCAGCCTGCGCGGCGCCCGGCTGGCCGGCAGCCGGCTTGCCGCGGCGACCGCCAAGATGACCGATCTGGCCGGGTCCGACCTGACGCGCATCGACCTAAGCGGGGCGGTGCTGGACGGCGTCAACCTCAGCGGCGCCAACCTGTCGCAGGCAAACCTTGCCGCCGCCCGGTTCGACGCGGTCGAGATCATGGGGCCCGACGGCACCCCGACCGGACGGTTCTGGCCGGCCGACCTTAGCGGCGCCGACCTCAGCGGCGCCGATCTGTCGGGCGCTGTCCTCGGCCAATCGAACCTGTCCGACGCCGACCTGACCGGATGCGACCTGACCGGCGCCGATCTGTCGGACTGTCGGGTCGACGGGGCGATCCTGACCGGCGCGGTGACCGGCGGCGCCGGCGCGCCGGACCTCGCGGCCTCCGCCGGTCAGCCGCCGAGGCGGCCATAGGCCGCGGCGATCGCGGCGATCGCCGCAGCCAGCGCGGCGACGATCGCCAGGCTGCGCAGATACTGCCGCATTTCGCCCTGCTTCCAGGCGCTGCGGGCGAGCAACAGCAGATAGGCGACGACGAACAGCGCCACCCCTTGGAGCACGGTCATGACCGGACGGTGCATGGCCGGCGGCCGTCGTCAAGCGGCGCCGCCCTCCGGGTCGCGTCTGGGCGGCCCGCCCGCGGCGTCGAAGGCCTCAGCCGTAGCGTTGCTACGCTCTTCGGCCTTCTCCTGGCGGCTCGGACCGCCCGGACGCGACGCAGACCGTGGCCAGTGTGAGAAGTGCGGGTTAGGCCGGCGGGCTTCACGTGTGCCGGGCGATCGGGCCGCTCGACGGCCAGTTCGGCCGGGTCGCCACATCCTTGCCGCCACAGCCGGTGCAGCGCATCTGCGCGCCAATCTCGGGAATCGGGAAATCCGGGCCGAGTTGGCGGATCAGCCGGGCGGTGGTGACCACCGCATTGTGGCCGCAGCGGTTGCACCAGCAGAAGACGTCGACTCCCTGATCGGCCAGCGTGCCCAGCGCCACCGGACGACGCCGCACGTCCTCCTCCGCCAGTTGCTGCCGCTTGAATCCCGCCATGGCCGACGCCGCCAAACCTGTCGTAAGCGTAAGAACATAACAGGAACATCCGCCGCCCGCAACCGCATCGGCCGGGCCGCCCGGGCGCGACCCGCAGGGCGGCGCCGTCGCACAGACCATGGCCAGTGTGAGAGATGCGGGCTAGTCGGTCACCAGGCGCAGGCGCTTGTCGAAGACCGCCAGGACGTCGGCCAGGGAGGATGCGCGCTTCAGCCGGCTGCGGCCGTCGAACACTGCGTACGCGGTGCCGTGCGGCCCGGCGAGCTTGGCGATGGCGTAGGCGGGGCGGTCGTGGGAATGGCGGAACACGCTGAACACGGCGACCCCGATTGCGTGGTCTATGGCGTAGTCGCGCCATTCGCCGCCGATCACTCGATCGCTGTAGAGGGCGAGGAGTTGGGAAAGCTCTCGACGGTCGAAATAGACCCGGCGCTTGCGACGACGCACATCCGAAAGTAGCACGATATGTGTCATGCCCGGGCGCGACTCCGCCTCATCGCCGTCGTTCTCACCGTCCCATTTTCACCAATTCCGTCGCCAGGTAAAGCGGCCAGCCTGCATTTCTCATACCGGCCACGGTCTGCGCGACAGCGCCGCGCAGACCGTGGCCGGTTTGAGAAGTACAGGCTAGGGCGGGGCAGATTGTCTTCGCCGACCCGATGGTCTAGGTAAGGGGCAACCGACCATAACCACCACAAGGAGCGCGTGCCGTGGCCGCGTCACAGACGTCGATCTGCAATTTCGGTTGGAAGGCCGTCGATTTCAACCTGCCGGGGATCGATGGCCAGAGCCACTCGCTGGCTGGCTCGGCAGGGCCGAAGGGCACGCTGGTGATGTTCATCTGCAACCACTGCCCCTATGTGAAGGCGGTGGTCGATCGACTTGTCGAGGATAGCCGGCTGTTGCAGGACGAGGGGATCGGCGTGGTCGCGATCATGTCGAACGATACCGAGGCGTATCCGGCCGACAGCTTCGACAACATGAAGGCGTTCGCCACCGCGCATGGCTTCACCTTCCCCTACCTGATCGACGCGACGCAAGAGGTGGCACGCGCCTACGACGCGGTGTGCACGCCCGATTTCTTCGGCTTCAACACCAACCTCGAGCTACAATACCGAGGCCGGCTGGATGCCTCGCGCCGCGAGCCGGTACCGAATGCGCGGCGCGAGCTGCTGGACGCGATGCGCCGGATCGCCGAGACCGGCGGGGGGCCGGCCGACCAGATCGCCAGCATGGGATGTTCCATCAAGTGGCGTAATGCCGCGTAACTATTCGCGCTCCCACGCCGCACGCCGCTTGACCGCGCGGGCCGGCCTTGCTATGGCGCGGCCGCTTAGGGCCTGCGATGCACCCCGCCGGGCCCATTTCGAGGTTCGTTCATGGTCAACCTTTTTCGCGAAGTAGACGAAGCGCTGCGAGAGGACAGGGCGAAGGCCCTGTGGAAGAAGTACGGCACGCTGGCAGTCATCGCCGTCGCCGCCCTGCTGTTGGGCACCGGCGGGGTGGCGTGGTGGAAAGACTATCGGGTGACGCGCGATCAGGCGCTGAGCGCCGAGCTGGTGGCCGCCTTGGAGATTGCCGCCGACGATCCGCAGGCGGCGATCGCCGCGCTGGCGGCGCTGTCGGAGGAGGCCGGCGCGCGCCAGGGTGCCCTGGCCCGCCTGCACGAGGCCGGCCTGCTGGCCGGGTCGGGGGACCGCCGGGGCGCCATCGACATATATCATGGCCTCGCCGACGACGATGCGCTGGACGCCGTCTGGCGCGATCTCGGGCGGCTCCTGGCGGTGCTGCATGACCTCGACGACGGCGACCCGGCGGCGCTGGCGGAAGACCTGCGGCCGTTGATGGCGGACGACAGCCCATGGCGCTTCAGCGCACGCGAGTTGGACGGGTTGCTGGCGATGCGGCGCGGCGATACGGCGTCGGCGCGCGCGATCTTCGAGGCGCTGTCGCAAGAAGAGGGAGCGCCGTCCGGGGTGCGCGACCGCGCCACCCAACTGTTCGGATTGCTGGACGGATAGCGCGGCCATGACCGGACACAGCTTTGGCCGAATCGCCGTCCTGCTCGGCCTGCCGCTGCTTGCCGGCTGCGGCCCGGGAGGATGGTTCGGCGGCGAGGAAAACCCGCCGCTGCCGGGTACCCGCATCTCGATCCTCGACCTGGCCGAGGGGCTCGAGCCCGACCCCCTGGTCGCCGATCTCACCGTCGCCGTGCCGCCGCCGTCGCTCAACCTCGAATGGCCGCAGGCCGGCGGCCGCCCGGACCATGCGCCGGGCAACGTCTCGCTGTCGTACCCATTGGAGCAGATCTGGTCGGCCGATGTCGGCACCGGGTCGGGCGGCAACCGGCGCCTGCTGACGGCCCCGATCGCCGCCGACGGCAGGCTGTTCGTGATGGACGCCGACGGTCATGTCCAGGCAGTCGACGCCGAGACCGGCCGACGGCTGTGGCGGGTCCGCGTGGCCTCGCCCGACGAGGACAGCGTGCCGCTGGGCGGCGGCGTCGCCTATGCCAACGGGCGGCTCTACGCCACCACCGGCTTCGGCGAGGTCATGGCGGTCGACCCGGCCAATGGTGGCCTGCTGTGGCGCGCCGAGGCGAACGGGCCGATCCGGTCGGCGCCGACAATCGCCGGTGGGCGGGTCTTCGTGGTCGGCATCGACAATCAGCTGGAGGCGATGGACGCGGCGACCGGCGAGCTGATGTGGAGCCATACCGGCATCCTGGAGGACGCCGGCCTGTTGGGCGGCGCCAGCCCGGCGGTCGGCAGCGGCATCGTCGTCGCGCCGTACAGTTCGGGCGAGGTCTACGCCCTGCGGGTCGAGACCGGCCGGCCGATCTGGTCCGACAGTCTGGCGGCGATCCGCCGAATCGGCGCCATGGCCGGACTGGCGGACATCCGCGGCAATCCGGTGATCGCCGGCGACATGGTCATCGCGATCAGCCACAGCGGCCGCATGGTGGCGATCGACGTGCGCAGCGGCGTCCGGGTGTGGGAGCAGAGCGTCGGCGGCGTCAACATGCCGCTGGTCGCCGGCGAGTTCGTCTTCGTCCTGACCAACGATGCCGAGATCGTGGCGATGACCAGGCGTGGCGGCCGGATCCTCTGGGTCGCGCCGCTGCGGCGCTATGTCAATCCCGAGGAGCGGGCCGGCGCGGTCGTCTGGGCCGGGCCGGTGCTGGCCGGCGACCGGTTGATCGCGGTCGGGTCCGAGGGCGAGGGCGTCGTGCTGTCGCCGCGCAACGGCGAGATCACCGAGACCTTCCGGCTGCGCGGCGAAAGCACCATACCGCCCATCGTCGCCAACGGCACCCTCTACGTCCTGTCGGACAACGCCACGCTGACCGCCTACCGGTAGCTATCCCGCGGCGGACCCCTCGATGACGTTCACGGTTGCCATCATCGGCCGGCCCAATGTCGGGAAATCGACCCTGTTCAACCGGCTGGCCGGCAGGCGCGCGGCGCTGGTCGACGACACGCCGGGGGTGACGCGCGACCGCCGGACCGGGCCGGGCCGCCTGGGTACGCTTCGCTTCACCGTGGTCGACACCGCCGGGCTTGACGACGCGACCGACGACAGCATGGAGGCGCGCATGCGCCGCCAGACCGAGCGGGCGCTGGCCGACGCCGACGTCGCGCTGATGCTGGTCGACGCCCGCGCCGGCGTGACGCCGCTCGACCGGCACTTCGCCCGGGCACTGCGCCGCGGTCCGACGCCGGTGGTCCTGGTCGCCAACAAATGCGACGGCCGGGCGGCCGAGCCGGGGCTGCTGGAGGCCTACGAGCTTGGCCTCGGCGAACCGGTCGGCATCTCCGCCGAGCATGCGCTGGGGCTGGGCGAGCTCGCCGAGGCGCTGGAGCCCTTCGCCGGCACCCCGGCCGGCGACGGCGCGGCGCCCGACGCCGCCTCCCAAGCGGACCTTGACGATGAGCTGGAGACGGCGGCCGGCCGGCCGATTCAGCTGGCCATCGTCGGCCGGCCGAATGTCGGCAAGTCGACCCTGGTCAATGCCCTGCTGGGCGACGACCGGGTGTTGACCGGGCCCGAGCCGGGGATGACGCGCGACGCCATCGCCGTCGACTGGACCTACCGCGACCGGACGATCCGACTGGTCGACACCGCCGGCCTCAGGCGGCGCGCCAGGGTCGCCGACCGGCTGGAGAGGATCGCCGTCACCGACACGCTCAAGACCGTGCGGCTGGCCCAGATCGTCGTGCTGCTGCTCGACAGTGCCGCGATCCTCGACAAGCAGGACCTGACCATCGCACGCCACGTCGTCGAGGAGGGGCGCGCGCTGGTCATCGCGGTCAACAAGTGGGACCTGGTAACCGACCACAGGGGCGCGTTGCGGCGGCTGAGGGATCGGCTGGAAACCTCGTTGCCGCAGGTTCGCGGCATCCCGACCGTCACCGTCTCGGCGCTCAAGCATCAGCGGCTCGACGCATTGCTGGACGCCGTTCTGGCGATCTACGAGACCTGGAACAGCCGGGTCGCCACCGGGCCGCTGAACCGCTGGCTGGACGGCATGGTCACGGCCCACCCGCCGCCGATGGCCAAGGGGCGCCGGCTCAAGCTTCGCTATTTGACCCAGGTCAAGGGCCGCCCGCCGACCTTCGCGCTTTGGGCCTCGATCCCCGACGCGGTGCCTGAGAGCTATGTCCGCTACCTCGTCAACGGGCTGCGCGAGACCTTCGACCTGAGCGGCGTGCCGATCCGCATCCTCCTGCGCAAGGGCAAGAACCCGTACGCCTCGGCGTAGCGCGAGTTCGCATGGAGTCGGAGGTCCGTCATGCGACATATCCACAAATTGAGCATGTAGATATTTTATTCATTTCGCGTTGAAATCGTGGTTGTTTGCGTTGAATTTTGCCAATCGGTGATATCGTCCGGTCGGCGAAAGCTAGGCATCCTCCCAGCCGTAGCCTTCGACTCTTCCACACAGGCTAGACCGGGCGTCCCGCAGCCGCGCCGGACTGTCCTCCCCATACCGGCGCGGTTTGTCGTTGCGGGACCGGCGCCCCACCACGCCGCGGCTCCTCATACTCAAAGCCACAAATACCGAATCGTCGGATGAGCGCCCCCACATCACCCGGCATTCTCGAGGTCCTAGCCCGCACTTCTCATACTGGCCACGGTCTGCGTCGCGTCCGGGCGGTCCGAACCGCCAGGAGAAGGCCGAAGAGCGTAGCAACGCTACGGTCGAGGCGTTCGACGCAGCGGGTGGGCCGCCCGGGCGCGACCCAGAGGGCGGCGCTGTCACGCCGACAGGGTGCGTCACGCCGCTTGCCCGATGCGACGGCATCGCGCCGAGCGCACTGCGGCCCGGCGCCGATTGACGGAGCCCACGAGCGGCTGTAG
>JAZFQW010000507.1:0-2297 GCA_036445335.1 Alphaproteobacteria bacterium
CATGCGCGTGGAATCGCTGTTCCAGTACAGCAGGTCGAACGGGAACGGGTCCTTGCCCAGCAGGTAGTTGTTGACCACGAACGACCAGATCAGATCGTTGGCGCGCAGCATGTTGAAGGTGGTCGCCATCGACGTAGCTTCCAGATAACCCTTCTCGCTCATCTTGGATTCCAGGGCGGCAATCTGTTCCTCGTCGATGAATACCGACAGCTCGCCGGCCTCGGAAAAGTCCGTCATCGTGGTGAAGAAGGTCGCGCTCTTGAACCGCTCGTCACCCTTGTCGGCCATGTAGGACAGGGTGCAGGTCAACAGCGTGCCGCCCAGACAGTAGCCGATGACGTTGGCGTCGGTCTCGCCGGTGGCCTGCGTGATGGCGTCCAGCGCCGCCAGCGGACCCTCGAACATGTAGTCCTCAAAGGACTTCTCGGCCAGCTTCTCGTCCGGGTTGACCCACGAGATGACGAACACGGTGAGGCCCTGGCCGACCGCCCAGGCGATGAAGCTGTTCTTCGGCCGCAGATCCAGGATGTAGTATTTGTTGATCCAGGGCGGGATAATCAGCAGCGGCCGCTTGCGCACCTCCTCGGTGGTCGGCGTGTACTGGATCAACTGCATCAGGTCGTTCTGGTAGACCACCCTGCCGGGGGTGACGGCGATGTTCTCGCCCACCGCGAAGGCCTCGGTGTCGGTCATCTTGATCGACAGCCGGCCCTTGCCGCGCTCCAAGTCGTCCAGCAGATTGGTGAGCCCCTTCAGCAGGTTCTCGCCGCCGGACTCCATCGTCGTGCGCAGCACCTCGGGGTTGGTCATGACGAAATTCGACGGCGCCATCGCGTCGACGAACTGGCGGGTGTAGAAGTCGACCTTCTTGGCCGTTTTGTCGTCCAGCCCATTCACTTCCTTGACGGTCGACTGCATCCACCGGGCCGACAGCAGATAGGACTGCTTGATGTAGTCGAACAGGGTGTTCTCGTCCCACGCGGCGTCCTTGAAGCGGCGGTCGCCCCGGTCCGGCGCGATCACCGGATCGGCCTCCTGGCCCATCAATCGCTGCGTCGTGCGCTGCCAAAGCGCCATATGGTCCTTCCACAGACTTAACTGAGCCTGCATCACCATTGCCGGATCGGACATCATCTTCGCGGTCATCTCGAAGAACGCGCTGCCGACGTTGAACGGATCGATCGACGATGCGCCGCCGGCGCCATCGCTCTGCCGCTGCAGGAAACCATTGACCACCCGCTGGCTGCGCTCGGCGATGTCCGCCATCGCCCGTCCCACCGTCACGGGGTCGGGCATCTTCACGTCATTCCCCAGCGGGTCGCCGTCCCGGGGCTCCCCCGATTGCTCGGTCATAATGCGCCTACCTCGATCGATTCCAGGGCCCGGAGCCTCCATCGCGGCGTGCCCTTCGGGCCATCGCGCTACGCGCCGGACAGCGATTCCGGCCAGCATACTTGATGAACGAGGCGATTTCATCCACGATCATATCGGCATTTGCACCGGCAAACTCGGCACTTTTCCTAGTCCGATGGAGTTGCCGGGTGGGATGTCGCCGGGCTGTGGAAGCGACGATGAACCCGAGAGTTGTTCCCTGCGTGCGGGTCGGCACCGCGCGCCGCCGGTTCGCCGCGGCGGTGGTCCTGCTGGCCGTCGCGGCATCGATCGCCGGTTGCCAGGGCGGGTCGTCGTCGCCCTATGCTGGCGAGGTCGAACCGACATTGCCGCGGGTCGGGCCCGCCGATTCCCGGCTCTATCCCGATCTGGCGTCGATGCCCGAGCGGCCGCAGGACCTGCCGACGGCCGCCGACGTCGCGGCCCGGCGCGACGCGTTGGAGGCCGCGCGCGCGTCGGCGGCGTCGGTGCCGCCGAGCGCGATATCGGAACAGCCTCTTTCCGCCGGGACGGCGTCGGCCGCGCCGCTTGTCCCGCCGGCACCGCCGGGCGCGCTGGTCGCGCTCAGGATCCCGCCCATCGCACCCGACGTCGACGGGCCGGCGGCGGCGGCGCCGTCGGTCGACGTGGCGTCCACCCAGTCCGCGCCGCCGCCGCCGGAGCCGGTCACCGTGCGGCGGGCGCCACCGGCACCGTCGGTGGTCGGATCGGTGCCGTCAGAGGGCGCGTCGACCGCGGCGGCGGCGGGCGGCCCGCTCTCGGCGCCGCTCGAGCCGGTGACGGCGCGGCGGGCACCGCCGGCCCCTTCGTTCGAACCGCCGCCGGCGAGGGTATCTGCCCAGGTGGCGTCGTTCTATCTTGCCGACGGCACCACTGCGCTGAGTGAAGGCGACATCGCAGTGCTG